>CAZKMN010000045.1:0-10758 GCA_964553905.1 uncultured Oscillibacter sp. | reverse complement strand
GATTGCGCCGCGCAAAACGGCGAGGCCCTGAACGCATATGAGAAATTTGACGTTTCCGTATCCTGCTGACCACGATCACAAGGATTCCCCGCTATTGAGATGCAACACCGAGTTTTTGCCCCTTGCCATCCACCAACAGGCAGGACATGGAGCCCTGTTTCAAAAGCGCGGGGCATTTCAGCGCCCCCCCCTGCGATTTGGGAGTTGCTGCTGCGGATGATGGGCGATAAGGCCGCAATGGAGGACCGCTTGAAAGCAAAAAATAATTGACCAGCTGGTCTGCTTGTGCTATATATAAAATATAGACCATGCGGTCGATATTTTGCTTTGAGGTGAGGGCATGAAAAGAGAAGAAAAAAATGCGCTGTCGCGCCAGCGCATTTTGAATGCGGCGTTGCGGGAGTTTTCGAAAAAGGGCTATGACGCCGCCTCACTAAACACCATGTGCGCGGAGGATTATATTTCCAAAGGAATTATCTACCACTATTTTAAAGATAAGGATGAGCTGTATCTTTTGTGCGCTTCCATGTGCTATGAGGCGCTGACAACCTATCTGGAGCAACACGGTGGCGGAGATACAAGAGAGAGTCGCCTTCAATCCTATTTTGACGCAAGATTGCAATTTTTTGCGGAAAATCCAGTCTATCTTGGCATTTTTTTAAATGCAACCCTGAATCCGCCCGCACAGCTTGTCGCCCTCCTCGCCAAAGTGAAGGAGCCCTTTGACATACTGAACATCAAAACGCTGACCGCACTTTTGGAGGGGGCACCTTTGCGCCCGGGAATTTCGATTTCGGCGGTAACGGAGGATTTTAGGCTCTATATGGATTATTTTAATGCGCGTTTTCGGGAGGTGCTCAACGAGGCGAAGACTCCGGAGCAGGCTCTCTGCGAGCATGAGGAAAGGTGTCACCGGCAGTTGGATATCTTACTGCATGGTGTGTTGGAACCATAAAATGAATCAAAATCAGGAACAGGAATCTCTGCTAGCCACTGTAAAAGCATCTGTGGCAATTACAACACTGGCGGTTCCCGCCACGCTGGCGCTGCTGGCAAAAGCGGTTTACAACATTGTGGACACAGCGTATATCGGGATGCTGGATAGTGATTTGGCGTTGGCGGCCGTGGGCGTGACGCTTCCGCTGCTGCTCATCATGGTGTCGGTTGAAAATATCTTTGCCGCAGGCGCGGCTGTGCTGGCCGGACGCCAACTGGGCGCCGGAGACAAAGCTGGAGCCAGCCGGACGGTCACGACCATCGTGGGGCTCTCAGTGGTCATCGGCGCTGCCCTCTGTGGGCTGGGCATCGTTTTTATGGAGCCAATCCTCCGCGCCTTTGGCGCATCAGAAGCGGTTTTGCCGCAGGCGAAGGATTACGCCTTCTGGATGTTCATTGCCGCTGTTTTCAATCTGCCGGCGCAGAGCATGAATTGTGCTGCAAGAGCCGAATCGTCGGTGAAAATCTCCACCATTGCCGTTGTGACCGGCGCGGCATTGAACCTCATTCTGGACCCCATCTTTATGTTTTCCTGGGGGCTTGATAGGGGGGTAGAGGGCGCGTCCTTGGCCACCACGGTCTCCCAGTGCGTGACCTTTGCCATTTTGGGATGGTTCTATCTCTCCGGGCGCTCCATCATTCAAATCAGGCGAAGTGCCTTTCGCCTTTCCGACGAGCTGGTTTGGAGCGTTGTGTCCATCGGAATTCCCACGGCGGTCATTCAAATTGGTCTTGCGGTGGCGACCTCGCTCACCAATATTGCGGCCAAAGAATTGCCGGATTCCGACCTCATCATCGCGGCGTATGGCGTTGTGCAGCGACTGATTCTCATTGGCTGCTATGTGATCATGGGATTTATGCAGGGCTATCAGCCGGTGGCGTCCTATGCCTACGGCGCAAAAAACGAGGAGCGTTTTCACAGCTCCGTGCGCTTTGCGCTCAAAGGCGCTCTCTTGCTGACCGTCCTTGTGGCGGCGCTCTACATCGCACTGGCAAAGCCGCTCATTCTGCTCTTTAACCGGAATCCGGCAGTCGTTGCGTACGGAAAGTGGCTGCTCATTTCGCAGGTGGCGCTGTATCCCGCTTTTGGACTTTGCTACATGATGACCATCACCTTTCAGACGGTGGGCGCATCGAAGATGGGCCTGTTTCTCTCCCTCATTCGACAGGGGATCTTCTATATCCCGTTTATCCTGACTCTACCGGGTGCGTGGGGCGTGAGGGGCATTTATTTTGCCCAGCCCGCCGCCGACATTCTGACCATTCTGGTGTGCGTGTTCCTGATTCGCCCCATGAAGCGCATCGCGTCGCAGAACATGCAGCGGGGTGCATCCGGGACATTGTGAAAAGACGATCTAAAAACAGTCCGTGCCAATTGGCACGGGCTGTTATTTTTATGAGCTGTCAGGTTCTTATTTGATCTTAATTCCGTTGTCACAATCACTTTTACTCTTTTTATAGGAAGTGTTTTACGATAGAAGAAAGAAAGGGGGGCACGGATATGTTGAAAAAACTCACTGCTTTGCATCAAAAGACATCCGCGCTGGATGAAAAGATGGAGCACATGTTTTTCGTTCATCCATGCGTTGCCTTATTCCTCAGCGGCATCGTTGCGCCGATCGTGGTTCTGGGCGCAGTCTTTTTGGGCACCTGTATCGTTGCGCTGCCCGTGGGAGCATTTTTGGGCTGGCTGTGACCTGCCTTTATACAGTCTTAATCATACAGATCGGAACGCTTATGCCAACTTAAAAATCAGTCTGCTACACTAAATGCATTCTCAGACAAGGAGGAAATGATATGGGTATTTTGATTCCGCTGATCGGACTTGTGGCAGTTGCCATGCTGATCTATTACATGTACATCCTGATGAGGGGAGATGCACAGTAAATGGGAAGCTGGATTTATGTGCGGCTGGGCATAGCGCTTGTTGCGATTCTGACCGTTTCACTGTTTGACGCCTTTTATAACTTGGCGCAAAAAAACGATTTTAAAATGGAGAAAAAGGAGCGTGAGTGGTGATGGCAACGGTTGTTCAGTATGTGATGTATCTCGCAATTTTGGTTGTGCTTGCCATTCCCCTTGGAGCTTACATCAAAAAGGTCATGGATGGGGAGAAAACCTTTTTGTCGAGCGTCCTGACGCCGTGTGAAAACCTCGTCTATCGCGTGATGCGGGTCAAGAAGGACGAGGACATGAACTGGAAAAAGTATTTGGGCTCTGTCCTTGCGTTTTCCGGAATCGGTTTCGTGTTTTTGTTTCTGCTCCAGGTTTTGCAGGGCTTCCTCCCCGGCAACCCGCAAAACCTGCCGGGAACGAGCTGGCATCTGGCATTCAATACAACCGCCAGCTTTGTGACCAACACCAACTGGCAGGCTTATTCCGGCGAATCTACCCTGAGCTACCTCACGCAGGCTTTGGGCCTGACGGTGCAGAACTTCGTCTCCGCTGCCACCGGGATCGCGGTGCTGTTCGCCTTGATTCGTGCCTTTACCAAGGTGAAGGAAACGGGGCTCGGAAATTTCTGGGTGGACATGACCCGAATTGTGGTGCAGATCCTGATTCCGCTGAATCTGGTCCTTGCCCTCTGCCTCGCCGGAAGCGGCGTGGTGCAGAGCTTGCGGGGGGCAGACACGGTGCAGCTTTTAGAGCCTGTGGCGGTCAGTGCGGACGGCGAGATTCTGGAGGATGCCGTCGTTGACGCGCAGGCCGGAACGGTCACGGTGGACGGGACGCTGGTTCCCGACGCCCAGATCGTGACGGAGGAGATCGTTCCCTTGGGTCCGGCGGCAAGTCAGGTCGCCATCAAGCAGACCGGCACCAACGGCGGCGGCTTCTACGGCGTCAACTCGGCGCATCCGCTGGAAAATCCGAATGCCTTTACGAACCTGCTGGAGATGATCTCGCTGCTGCTGATTCCTGCGGCGCTGTGCTTCACCTTTGGCAAAGCGGTCAAAAACAAAAAGCAGGGCACAGCGATCTTTATGGCCATGTTCCTGATGCTGGTCGTTGCCCTTGGCTGTATTGGCGTCAGTGAGCAGACCTCTTCCACCGCGCTTTCGGAAAATTCCGCCGTTGATGTTTCCATGATGAACCAATCCGGCGGCAATATGGAGGGCAAGGAAGCACGCTTCGGCATTGCCACCTCCTCTACATGGGCGGCGTTCACCACGGCGGCCTCCAACGGCTCCGTCAACTCTATGCACGACAGCTATACCCCGCTGGGCGGCATGGTACAAATGCTGCAAATGCAGCTTGGCGAGGTCATCTTCGGCGGCGTGGGCTGCGGGCTTTACGGGATGCTGGCCTTTGCCATTTTGACGGTGTTCATCGCCGGACTGATGGTGGGCCGTACGCCGGAATTTCTCGGCAAGAAGATCGAGCCTTACGAAATGAAATGGTCGGTGCTGGTTTGCCTTGCAACGCCCATCGCCATTTTGGTGGGCAGCGGCATTGCCGCCATGGTGCCTTCCGTGGCGGACAGTCTCAATAACGGCGGAGCCCACGGCTTTTCCGAGATGCTCTACGCCTATACCTCCGGCGGCGGCAACAACGGCTCCGCTTTTGCGGGCTTCAACGCCAACACGCCGTTTTTGAATGTGTCCATCGGACTTGTGATGCTCTTTGCTCGGTTTCTGCCCATCATTGGCACGCTGGCCATTGCAGGCAGTCTGGTTCAGAAAAAGAAAATTGCGGTTACCGCCGGCACCCTTTCTACCACCAACGGAATGTTTGTATTCCTGCTCATCTTTGTGGTACTGCTGATCGGCGCACTGAGCTTCTTCCCGGCGCTGGCGCTTGGCCCTCTGGCTGAGTTCTTCGGCGGTATCGCATAAGGAGGCGTTTACGATGACAACAAACACAAAAAGCGCATTTGCCGACAAAAAGATGCTCGGCCGCGCCATCAAGGATTCTTTTCTGAAGCTGGCGCCGAAAACGCAGGCGCAAAACCCAGTCATGCTGCTGGTCTATGTGTCGGCAATTCTGACCACCATTCTCTGGGTGGTGTCCTTCTTTGGAATAAAGGATGCCCCTGCCGGTTACACGCTGGCAATCGCCATCATTCTCTGGTTTACCTGCGTGTTCGCAAACTTTGCGGAGGCCATTGCCGAAGGCCGCGGCAAAGCGCAGGCGGATTCCCTGCGGGCGGCGAAGAAAGATGTGGAAGCACATCAGATTCCCTCTGCCGCGCAAAAGGAATCTGTCACGGTTGTTCCCTCGGTCGGACTAAAAAAGGGCGATTTTGTAATCGTCAAAGCGGGGGAGCAAATCCCTGCCGACGGCGAAGTGGTGGAAGGCGCAGCCAGCGTGGATGAATCCGCCATCACCGGCGAGTCCGCCCCGGTCATCCGGGAGGCGGGCGGCGACCGCAGCGCCGTCACTGGCGGCACCACCGTGCTCTCCGACTGGATCGTGGTGCAGGTGACCAGCGAGGCCGGCGAGAGCTTCCTCGACAAGATGATCGCCATGGTGGAGGGGGCCTCCCGCAAAAAGACGCCCAACGAAATCGCATTGCAAATCTTTCTGGTGGCGCTGTCCATCATCTTTATTCTGGTAACCCTTTCCCTTTATACGTACTCTGTGTTCTCCGCCAAGCAGGCGGGCATTGCAAACCCCACCTCCGTGACCACACTGGTTGCGCTGCTGGTCTGCCTCGCGCCGACCACCATCGGTGCGCTGCTCTCCGCCATCGGCATCGCGGGCATGTCCCGGCTCAACGAGGCCAATGTGCTGGCCATGTCGGGGCGCGCCATTGAAGCCGCTGGCGACGTGGATATTTTGATGCTGGATAAGACCGGCACCATCACCCTTGGCAACCGGAAAGCCCATGATTTCATTCCGGTGGACGGCTGTTCTCCCGAAGAGCTTGCCGATGCGGCGCAGCTTTCCTCTCTGGCGGATGAAACGCCGGAGGGCCGCAGCGTGGTCATTCTGGCAAAGGAGAAGTTTGGCCTCCGGGGGCGGAGCTTGCAGGATAAGGGCATGACCTTCATCCCGTTTACCGCGGCTACCCGCATGAGCGGCGTGGACTTTGACGGGCATGAGATCCGCAAGGGCGCGGCTGATTCCGTGAAAGCCTATGTGGAGACATCTGGCGGAATTTATTCCGAAGACTGTGACCATGTGGTCAAGGAGATTGCCAATCAGGGCGGCACGCCGCTTGTCGTCGCGAAAGACCACAAAATTTTAGGGGTCATCCACCTCAAGGACATCATCAAGGACGGCGTGCAAGAAAAGTTTGCGGACCTGCGGAAAATGGGCATTAAGACCATCATGATCACCGGCGACAATCCTTTGACCGCGGCAGCCATTGCAGCAGAGGCGGGCGTGGATGACTTCCTTGCTGAGGCAACGCCGGAGGGAAAGCTCAAAATGATCCGCGACTTTCAGGCGAAAGGCCATTTGGTGGCCATGACCGGCGACGGCACGAATGACGCTCCCGCTCTGGCGCAGGCGGATGTGGCTGTGGCCATGAACACCGGTACGCAGGCGGCGAAAGAGGCCGGCAACATGGTGGATCTGGATTCCTCGCCTACGAAGCTCATTGACATCGTGCGGATTGGCAAACAGCTCTTGATGACCCGAGGCAGCCTGACCACATTCTCCATCGCAAACGATGTGGCAAAGTATTTTGCCATTATCCCGGCACTTTTTATGGGGCTCTATCCCGGCTTGGCGGCCCTGAATATCATGGGGCTTCATTCTCCGCAAAGCGCGGTGCTCTCCGCCATTATCTACAACGCCCTTATCATCATCGCGCTGATCCCGCTGGCGCTCAAGGGCGTCAAATACCGGGAGGTCTCGGCGGGTAAGCTGCTTTCCAGAAACCTGCTGATCTACGGCCTTGGCGGTCTGGCGGCTCCCTTTGTCTTCGTGAAACTGATCGACATGCTGCTGACCGTGTGCGGTCTTGCATAAAGGGCTGCGCCCCATAAAAGACACCCGAACTGTTGCATGGCGTGCAATTTCGTTTTGAAAACGAACCGTTTTACCGTTGAAATTACTCGGACAAACGGCCTGTATTCCGGCGGGTTTATGCACGGTTGTGATTCTTGTCAATGAACTTGTGAAACGCATAGGAGGCTAAGCATATGAAAGAGTGGAAAGGCATCCTGCCCAAAGCCACAATCCTTTTTTTGGTTTTTACAATACTCTGCGGCGGCGTATATACAGCTCTTGTCACCGGCTTCGCGCAGATAGCATTTCCTGACAAAGCAAACGGAAGCATCATTGAGGTGGACGGCGTGAAATACGGCAGCAGCCTGCTGGCCCAGCAATATACCGACAACGGCCACATGTGGGGCCGCATCATGAATCTGGACGTCTCCACCTATCAGGATGAAAATGGAAACACGCTGCTCTATTCCGCGCCTTCCAACCTGAGCCCCAAAAGCAGAGAGTACGCAGCGCTGGTAGAAGCGCGCGTGGAGAAGATCCAAGCATCCAACCCGGATATGGGCGAAACACCCATCCCGGAGGATCTGGTGACCTGCTCCGGTAGCGGACTTGACCCTGATATTTCCCCGGCAGCCGCCGCATATCAAGTGGCGCGGATTGCCGACGCGCAGGGCATCAGCGAAGATGAGGTCCGCGCAATCATCGACCAGTGCACGACCGGGAAGTTCCTCGGCGTATTCGGCGAAGAAACCGTCCATGTGTTGAAGGTCAATTTGATGCTGGACGGCATCCTTTAAAAAGCAAGCGGCGGAACGAGAGCTTTGACTCGTTTCGCCGCATTTCGCATATCTTTATACGGCCTTAATACTTGAGCCGCATTGCTTATGCCATATTCAGGAGACAACCGATAAAATAAAAGGTATTACATGAGAGGGGGCCTTGGCATGGAAGAGAGAAGATCCAACCCGGATGAATTGCTCAGAGCCATTCAAAGCGAGGAGACTTCCCAAAAGTTCGGACAGTTGAAGATTTTTTTCGGGTACGCCGCCGGCGTTGGCAAAACCTATACGATGCTCAAAGCCGCCCATAGTGCAAAACGTCGGGGCGTGGATGTGGCAATCGGATATATCGAGCCCCATTCCCGCCCTCAAACTGCGGAGTTGCTGCAAGGACTGGAGCAAATTCCCACACGCACGATGCTGTATCATGGAATCGAGCTGAAAGAATTTGACGTGGAGGCAGCGCTCAACCGCCATCCACGCCTGATTCTTGTGGATGAGTTGGCACACACAAACGCCGAAGGCAGCCGCAATAAAAAGCGATATCAGGATGTGAAGGAGCTACTTCGGGCCGGGATCGACGTCTATACCACCGTCAATGTGCAGCATCTCGAGAGCCTGAACGACATGGTTGCGTCCATTACCGGCGTGACGGTGCGGGAGCGCATTCCAGACAGCGTATTCGATGAGGCCGCGCAGGTGGAGCTGGTGGACATTGAGCCGCCGGAGCTGATCGAGCGATTGAACGAGGGAAAGATCTACAAGGAGTCTCAGGCCCAGCATGCGCTGTCCCATTTTTTCAGCGTGGAGAACCTGACAGCTTTGCGGGAAATTGCGCTGCGCCGCTGCGCCGACCGGGTCAATCGCATGGCGGAAAGCGCCAAGGTGCAAAATAACAGCGACTATTATACGGATGAGCACATTCTGGTCTGTCTGTCGTCCTCTCCCACGAACCCCAAGAGCATTCGGACAGCGGCGCGACTGGCGCAGGCGTTTCACGCCCAGTTTACGGCGCTCTTTGTAGAAACTGCGGCTTTTAAAGGAATGTCCGCCGAGGACGCTGCTCGCCTGCGGGAAAATATCCATCTTGCTCAGCAGCTTGGCGCGTCGGTGGAGACGACCTACGGCGACGACGTTGCGCTTCAGATCGCGGAATATGCCCGGCTTTCAGGTGTATCCAAAATCGTGTTGGGACGGTATAACGCGGTGCGTAATCGTCTCCTCGCCAAGCAAACTCTGACGGAAAAACTCATCGCCTATGCGCCGAACTTGGATATTTACATCATCCCCGATCGACCGGTAAAGGGATATCGCCCGCAAAAAGAGACGAGGGGAAAAGACGGCTTTTTAGCGCGAGATTTTCTGTGCAGTCTCGGTGTTCTCGCTGGCGCTACCGGCGTTGGCTTTTTGTTTTATCATTTCGGGTTTAGCGAAGCAAACATCATCACGGTCTACATTCTCGGCGTGCTCTTGACGGCGGTCATTACCTCCGCACGCGTATATAGTCTTGTCTCGGCACTGGCCAGCGTGCTGGTGTTCAACTTTTTCTTCACGGTCCCGCGCTTTTCACTCAGCGCCTATGATCCGGGATATCCGGTGACCTTTCTCGTGATGTTTCTTGCCGCTTTGATTACCGGGAATCTAGCCATGCGGATCAAAAATCAGGCGCGTCAGGCGGCACAGTCAGCTTACCGCACAAAGGTCATGTTTGATACCAATCAGGAACTGCAAAAGGCCAACGGAAAAGAGGAAATCATCTCCGTTACCGCAAAACAACTGGTTCGGCTTCTGGGACGCAGTGTCCTTTTTTATTCCAGAAGTGGGGACGCCCTTTCAAAGCCCGCTTTTTTCCCGTGCGCTGATTCCATGGACACCTCGCCCTATCTGACGGGCAATGAAGAAGCCGTTGCCGCATGGACATTCCAAAATAACAAACGTGCCGGAGCAACAACGGATACCCTGTCCAGCTCAACGTGCATGTATCTTGCGGTGCGAATCGAAAACCGCGTTTATGGCGTGGTAGGCGTGACCATGGACAAGGGGGCGCTGGAGCCCTTTGAAAACAGTGTGCTGCTCTCCATTCTGGGCGAATGCGCCATGGCGCTTGAGAATGAGCAGACGGCCCGCGAAAAGGAAGAGGCTGCGATTCTCGCCAAAAACGAACAGCTTCGGGCCAATCTTCTTCGGGCCATCTCGCATGATCTGCGTACACCGCTGACCTCCATCTCCGGCAATGCGGGCGTGCTGCTGGCAAATGCCAACGACATCACGCCGGAGAAGAAGCGGCAGCTTTACATGGACATTTATGATGATTCCATGTGGCTCATCAATTTGGTGGAAAATCTGCTGGCTGTCACCCGCATTGAGGACGGAACAATGGACCTGCGGCTTAAACCGGAGCTGATGGATGACGTGATCGATGAAGCGCTGCGCCACATCAGCCGGAAAAAGACGGAGCACCAGATCACGGTCATGCAATCCGACGAGCTGGCGCTGGCGAAGATGGATGCGCGCCTGATTGTACAGGTGGTCATTAATATTGTGGATAATGCCATCAAGTACACACCACCCGGTTCCCAGATCACCGTCAGAACCTACGTCAAGGACAAACAGGTCGTCACCGAGATTGCGGATAACGGCCCCGGCATCCCGGACGAGGCAAAGCCTCGCATCTTTGATATGTTTTACACGGCAAACGCAAAGGTTGCCGACAGCCGCCGCAGCATGGGCTTGGGACTGGCTCTGTGCAAGTCCATCATCATCGCCCACGGCGGTACAATCACAGTGGGAAACGGTTCTGCGGGCGGGACCGTGTTCCGATTTACGCTGCCTGTGGAGGAGGTAAAACTGCATGAATAAGCAACTGATTTTAGTGGTGGAGGATGATGCAGCCGTGCGGAACCTGATCACCACCACGCTGGAAACGCAGAAATATCGTTATCTGACTGCGGGGAACGGAGAATCTGCCATTTTAGAGGCAGTCTCCCACAATCCGGATATTGTCCTGCTGGATCTGGGCCTTCCGGACATGGACGGCGTGGATATTATCCGAAAAATTCGCGGCTGGTCCAGTATGCCGATCATTGTC
>CAZKMN010000044.1:0-11078 GCA_964553905.1 uncultured Oscillibacter sp. | reverse complement strand
GCTCTGAACCAGCTGAGCTATGCTCCCAGGTCACCGCCTCGTCAGACGGCAAGGGTTATTATACGCAAAAACCTTCGTTCTGTCAACCCAATTTTCAAAAATAATCAGCTTTTTTTCTGAATCGCCAAAAGGAGCCCCTCAAGGTCGGATTTTGTAAAGGTTTGCACGTTGTCGCAGAAGCGGCAGGTGAGCTCCGCGCTGCCCTGTTCCTCCAAAATACTGTGCAGCTCCGTAGGACCAAGACTGATCAGCGCCCGCTCCATCCGCTCCCGACTGCAATCGCAGCGATACTCGATGGGCGTTGTCTCCAGAATATCCAGATCAAAATCAGACAAAACCCGGCGCAGCAAATCCGCCGGATCATCATTGGCAAGGAGCTGTTCCGTCACGGCTCCCGCAGCCAGCAAGCTGCCCTCCACCTTGGTGATGACGTCCTCTCCCGCTCCGGGCAGCAGTTGAATGAGATAGCCCCCGGCGCGCAAAACGCTTTGATCCCGGTCCACCAGCACTCCCAGCCCACAGGCCGTTGGGATCTGCTCGGATTCCACAAAATAGGCCGCCAGATCCTCCGCGATCTCGCCGCCAAGGAGAGCCACGCTGCCCACGTACGGCTCCTTCATCTTGAGATCGCGCACCACCGTCAGCATTCCCTGATGGCCCACAGCGGCGCCCACGTCCAGCTTGCCGTCGTCTCGCAGGGGCAGATCCACCGCAGGGTTATCCACGGTGCCCCGGACGTTGCCCTCCGTGTCAGACACCGTTAAAATCGTACCCAGAGGGCCGTCGCCCTTGATTTGCAGCGTCACGCTGGCCCCCTTACCCTTCAGGGCGTTGCCCAGCATGGAGCAGGCCGCCAGCGTACGGCCTAAGGCGGCCGTGGCAACCGGCAGCGTATGGTGAATCTGGCGGGCTCTCTCCGTCAAACCCCGGGTGGACACCGCCACCGCTTTGATGCAGCCGTCCTTGGAAATTGCCCGTACCAGTTGATCGCTCATGGAAGTTTCTCCTTGTTCCTCATTTTTGTTTTTCGCAGCAGAAGATCCACCGATCTTCATCCGCTGCCGGTGGGGATTGCTTCAAATCTCCCCACAGCACGACCTTTTCAAAGCCGGCCTCCGCCAGAGCCGCGCGCAGCTCCGTCTCGCTCCAAGCCCGCTCCCGATGCTCCTCAAAATCCCGCTCCCACGTCCCGTCGGATTGCAGACGAAACAGATCCACCTGATAGGTGCAAATCTGCGTGCGCGGAGAGAAAAACGTCCTCCAGACGCAATAGCTCTCCTCCGTCTCGTCCGTATAGAGCTGCCCGTCCATTCTTTCCAGCTTATAGGGCGTGTTCACGTCAAAAATCAGACGTCCTCCGGGCTTCAAATATGAATATACCCGGCAAAAAGTCTCTTGTAAATCCTTGGCCCTTGTCAAATAGTTTAGGGAATCCACCGTGGAAACAGCCGCATCCACCTTCTCCAACAGCCGCAGACGCGGCATGGTCTGGTGCAAAAAAAGGGGTGGGGTGTCCAGTTGCGACGCCTTCGCCGCCGCCTGTGTCAGCATCTCCTCCGCGCCGTCTGTGGCCGTCACCTGATAGCCCCGCTGTGCCAGCAGACACGCGATAGTCCCGGTCCCGCAGGCCAAATCCAACACGGAATGCACCGGAATGGCGCTTTTGCGAAAGAGCCGCTCCAGATACTGCGCCCGTTTTTGGTAACGGACATCGGTCATCAGACCGTCATAGCTGGCGGCCAGTGCATGGTAGCTGCTCATTTTTCTTCTTGCTTGACCCGCTCAAACACGTTGGCATACGCGCCCGTGCCGTAGCTGAGCGAACGGTTGACCCGGCTGATGGTGGCGCTGGAAGCACCGGTGCGCTCCAAAATGTCGTTGTAGATCATCCCGTCATTCAAAAGCGACGCCACCTCAAACCGCTGTTCCATGGCGCGCAGCTCCGAAACCGTACACAAATCCTGAAAAAAGTCATAGCACTCCTGCTCATTCTTCAAAAGGAGGATGGCCTTATAGAGCTGCTCGTTCTTTTCCTTCTTCCCGATTTTAACCATCGGAATCACCCTTTCCGGGATTACCCCGCTTGATTCTCGGCAAGATGCCGTTTGATTGTATTTTAACATTCTACTGCGTGAAAGTAAAGGGGCTGTCCGGCAAAATTTTCTGCTTTAAAGCGTCTTTGGAACCACTTCCCGCCCTTTCGCATACGCTAAGGCAACGACTGGAAAGGGGGGAGCACGCGGCCTATGAAAAAGCATCTGCTCGCGCTGGATACCACGCCTCTTGTCTCTCAGCGGGAATGGACCGTGGATGGCATTCCCGTTTTGAGCGCGGAAATTTCTCTGCCGGAGCCGACATCCTGTTCCGATCGGGTCAGTCGACGCATCCGGCGCTACTACCGGTTACAGCGCCGCGCTTTCCTGCACTATTGCGATGGCTGGCTCTTTCCGCAGGCGGCGGCGGAATACCGCTCTGCGCTGGCCGCCAGCACGCCGCTGCCCCACGCGCAGGCTCAGCTCTTCTATCAGATCACCTACCAGAAAGACGGGCTCTGGAGCCTGTATACGCAATCCCGGGAAACAGGTTTGCCCGGGCACACCCTTCTTCAGCGCCACGGCGACACCTGGGATCTGGTGGCGGGTTATCCGGCGCCTCTTTTTGACTTTCTGCCTCGAAGCCGCGGCAAGCGGGTGCTTTTGGACACAGCGGCGCAGGAGATCGACCGGCAGGAGCGCGCAGGCATTGCCCGATACCACGATCACTGGCGGCAAAAGCTGCGCCGCACGTTCAATTCCCAAAATTTCTACCTCACAGACGAGGGTCTTGCCTTTTTCTATCCCATGCACGCCATCGCCCCGGCAGCCGAGGGAATTCCCACCTTTCTTCTCCCCTTTTCCGCCCTGAGTGAACCGGGCAGGCTGAGGCCCAACGCGTAGTTTTGCGATTGTCTTTGACTGGCAGGGTTTTGCAAAATTTTTGGTTGTCTGGGTTTTGCGATTGTCTTTGACTGACTGGATTTTTGAATGACAATTCGCCCGAGCTTTTATCAGAATTCTGCAAAAATCCCGGTGCTCAAGCGACGTAAAAGCCCCGAAACCATAGCGGTTTCGGGGCTTTTGAGACTTCCCATCAGGTTGTTTCCTTGGGTTCATAATGGACGTGCAACAGCTCATGGGTCCGCCCTTTGAGCTGATTGCCCAGCATCTCGACCACAATGGGGTTGCGCTCGGAGCGCTTAATCAGCGAGGCGCGGTCTGCCTCGTACAATCCCGCCGCCCGCTGCTGCTTGATGGGGATCAGGCCATAGGGCTGACCCGCGCCGCCCACGCAGCCGGTTTTGCAGGTCATGACCTCCACGAGATCAAAGTATTCCGCGCCGGATTCGATATCCGCCAGCAGCTTTTTGGCGTTCACCAGTCCGTGGACCACGGCGATCCGCAACGCGCGATCTCCCACGGGGAGCGTGACGGCGCGAATGGTATCCGTGCCGCGCAGTCCGGAAAACTGGATGGCTTGCAGCGTGTTTTTGGATTTATCCTCCACGATGCGCCGCACCACGGCCTCTGCCACACCGCCGGTGGTGCCGAAGATGGTCGCCGCGCCGGTGCCCATGCCAAAGGGCAGATCCGGGGCCTCCCCCTCCAGCTCGTCAAAGTGGATGCCGGATTCCTTAATCATGTTGATGATCTCCTGCGTGGTGAGGACCAGATCCACATCAGGCCGACCATTGTGGGTAAATTCCTCCCTGGCAGCCTCCATTTTTTTGGCGGTGCAGGGCATGACGGCAATGTGGTACGTTTGCAGACCGTCGGCCTCGTCCTTTGCGGCATACTGATCCCGCAAAACGGCGGCGAACATCTCCATGGGAGACTTGCAGGAGGAGACATTTTTGAGATACTTGGGGTCTTCCTTCTCCAGATACTTAATCCATGCGGGGCAGCAACTTGTGAACATAGGGAACGGCCCGCCGCGCTTGAGCCGCTCCAAAAATTCGGCGGACTCCTCCATCACGGTGAGATCTGCGCCAAAGTCGGTGTCGTACACCTCCTCTGCGCCCATCATCTTCAAAGCAGACACCAGCTTGTCCAGCGCATTCACGCCGGGAGCCAGTCCAAACGCCTCGCCTACCGCCACGCGGACTGCCGGCGCGATCTGGACCACCACCCGCCGCTTGGGGTCGTGAAGCGCCCGCCACGCGGAGCCGATCTCGTTTTTCACGGTAATCGCACCGGTGGGGCAGGCGGCGGCGCACTGTCCGCAGCTAATGCAGTGCGTCTGATTCAGCGTCCGGTTGAACGCGGGGCAAACCACCATATCGCTGCCGCGATGGGCAAAATTCAAAATGCCCATACCCTGCATCTCCTCGCACACACGGATGCAGTCGCCGCAGAGGATGCACTTATTGGGGTCGCGGACGATGGCGGGAGACGTCTCGTCCTTATCATAGACAGGCCGGGTATCCGGGAAGCGAATCTGCCGCACGCCAAAGCGCAGCGCCAGCTCCTGGAGCCGGCAATTTCCGCTTTTTTCGCAGATGGTGCAGTCCCGGCAATGGGACGAGAGCATCAGCTCCAAAATCATCCGCCGATGCTTCAGCAAACGGGTGGTGTTGGTCCGGATCTTCATGCCGTCCCGGGGCTCCATGGAGCAGGAGGCGTCGATCTTGCCCTTTTCATCCTCTACCACGCACATACGGCACGCGCCGTAGACGGAGAGCTCCGAATAATAACAGAAGGTGGGCATTTCAATGCCGGCCTTACGAATGACCGCCAGAACGTTTTTCTCCCCGTCGAAGGGCACCCGCTGGCCATCGATATACATAATTCCCTTTGCCATGGTTTAACCCTCCTTTGCCGCGGCAATGGCGCCGAACGGACATGTTGTGATACAGGCGCCACAGTTGATGCATTTGGTGGCGTCAATGGTGTGCGTCTTTCTGGGCGCGCCGGTAATTGCCTCCATGGGGCAGTTTTTCCGGCACTTTCCGCACCCCTTGCACGCCTCGGCGTCAATGGTGGGATGGGGCTTTTCCCGGTTGCAGATGGGGCAGTGGTGGTCCACCACATGATGGAGATATTCCTCGCGGAAATACTTCATGGTGCTCTGGACGGGCTTGCAGGCGCTTTGCCCCAGTCCGCACAGGGCCGTGGATGTAATGGTATCCGCCAGCTCCTCCAGAAGATCCAGATCTTCCAGCGTGCCGCGATTGTCGATGATGCGGTCCAAAATCTCCAACATCCGCTTTGTGCCCTCCCGGCAGGGAACGCACTTGCCGCAGGATTCATTTTGGGTAAAGCGCATGAAGAAGCGGGCCACCTCCACCATGCAGGTGTCCTCGTCCATGACCACAAGGCCGCCGGAGCCGATCATGGCGCCAATGCTCTTGAGCGCGTCAAAGTCCAGCGGCAGGTCCAGATGCTCCTTGGACGCGCAGCAGCAGCCGCCAGAAGGCCCGCCGATCTGCACGGCCTTAAACGCCTTGCCGTTTTGAATGCCGCCGCCGATATCGAAAACCACCTCCCGGATGGTGGTGCCCATGGGCACTTCGATCAGGCCCGTATTCACCACGTTGCCGGTGAGGGCAAAGGCCTTGGTTCCGGGGCTGGTTTTCGTTCCGATGGCGTGATACCACTCCACGCCGTTGCGGATGATGAGGGGCACGTTTGCAAACGTCTCCACGTTGTTCAAAACCGTGGGCTCCGCCCAAAGTCCGTGCTCGATGGTGCGGGGCGGCTTGACCCGGGGCATGCCCCGGCTTCCCTCAATGGAGGCGGTCAGGGCGCTGCCCTCGCCACAGACGAAAGCGCCCGCGCCCCGATCCACATGGATGTGGAACGAGAAGTCCGAGCCCATGATGTGATCGCCCAAAAATCCGTAGCGCTCCGCCTTGGCAATGGCGGCTTTCAGTCGGTTCACCGCCAGCGGATATTCCGCGCGCACGTAGATGTAGCCCTCGTCGCTGCCGCAGGCCAGACCTGCAATCATCATGCCCTCCAGCACGCTGTGAGGGTTGCCCTCCATGATGCTGCGGTCCATAAAGGCGCCGGGGTCGCCCTCGTCTCCGTTGCAGACCACATATTTTTTGGCGGAGGTCTGCTTACGGGCGCCGTCCCACTTGCGTCCGGCGGGGAATCCGCCGCCGCCACGGCCCCGCAGTCCAGAGTCGATGATCTGCTTGCAGATCTCCTCATCGGTCATTTCGAAAAGGGCCTTTTCAAAGCCGGAATACCCGCCTTTAGCGATGTATTCCTCCATGTCCTCTGCATCGCTGCGGCCACAGTTTTCCAGCACGACCCGGTGCTGTCTCTTATAAAAGGGGATGTCCTCCTGCTTGGGATAGGCCACGCCGTCCAGATGGTACACCAACCGGTCAATGATCTCCCCGCCCAAAACCGTCTTTTCCAAGATTTCCTGACAGTCCTCGGGCTTGACGTGGATGTACATGATGCCCTGAGGCTCGATGTGGACCAGCGGGCCCATTTCGCAAAAGCCGTGGCAGCCGCTCATTTTCACGTGGAGGCTCTTTTCCTCGTCCGTGTCGTGCTTGAGACCCACGTAGACCGCAAGTCCCCGCTTTTCGCACTCGGTCTTAATATTTTCATAGATCTTCATGGCGCCGCCGGCAATGCAGCCGGTGCCCGCGCAGATCAAAACGGAGGACACCTGCTCGCTTTGCTTCAGCGCATTTTTCGCATTGGCCTGAAATACGTGAAAGCTCTCCCGGGTCAATTTTGTCTGCATCATGCCTCCGTCTCCTCCTTTCGGATGCTCTCCAGCAGCGCCAGCGCCGCCTCCGGCGTCATTTTGGCATGGACCTCGCCGTCGATCGTCATGACCGGCGCAAGGCCGCAGGCGCCGAGACACGCCACCGTCTCCAGCGTAAAGGCCCCGTCGTCGGAGGTCTTTTTCTTGCCGGAAAGTCCCAGATACTCAAAAATCGCGTCATAGATGGGCTGGGACTTGCGGACGTGGCAGGCCGTGCCTGCACAGACTTTAATAATGTGACGGCCCTTGGCCTCCAGCGAAAAGTTCTCGTAAAACGTCGCCACACTATACACCTTCGCCGTGCTGATTCCCAACTTTTCCGCCACCAGCGTCAGCACCTCTTCACTGAGATATTTGTACTCCGCCTGAATCTCTTGCATGATGGCGATGAGATTGGACTGCTTGCATGCAAAGCTGTCAATAATTTCGCTCGCCCGAGTCAGTTCCTTGCTCATGGATCTCTCTCCTTTTTTCCCGATACTTGCCTGCACAACATGTGCACATTTTTGTCCAATCTCCAGTATACAATGAGTGGAATGAGCGTGTCAAAATGTTTTTCTTTTTTGTGTAAACAAACGTTTTACCGCTGTTTATTTTGTTAAAATAGTCAAGAAAACGCCATTTTCCAATTGGAAAACAGCGTTTTCTAAACTGCTTCTAAACGTCTAAAAACTTTTTTGCAGGGCTTCCTTATTTTCTGCTTCCGATTCCGTGGGTCACACGCACCACCATGCCCGTCAGCGCGAAGAGCGCAATGGTGTTGGGGATGACCATGAGCTGGTTAAAAAGGTCAGACAGTTCCCAGACCAGATCGTTGGAAGCCAGCGTTCCAAGGAAAATAAATGCCATGGCAATCACGGTATACACCTTCGTGGACGCTGCGCCAAAGAGGTAGCTCATGTTGATTTTTCCGAACAGATTCCAGCTCAAAATCGTGGAAAACGCAAAGAAGAACAGGCAGATGGCCACAAATGCGGCTCCCAGTTCGCTTCCGAACACCGTGCCAAACGCCGTCTGCGCCAGATTGGCCTTGCCGATCCCCTCAGGAATCACGCCGGTATACAAAATCCCGTCGCTGGTATACAGGGTGGAAATAATGACCAGCGCGTTGAGCGTCAGGACCACAAAGGTATCGATGAACACGCCGATCATGGCCACCACGCCCTGATCGTGGGGCTCGGCCACATTCGCCAGCGCATGGGCATGGGGGGTGGAGCCCATGCCGGCCTCGTTGGAAAAAAGGCCCCGCTTTGCGCCCTGACTGATGGCAGTTTTAAGAGCGTAGCCCACGCCGCCGCCAATGATGGCATTGGGCGCAAATGCATAGCGGAAGATCATGGCGATGGTGGCGGGCACATAGCGGATTCGCACAGCCAGAACCACCAGAGCCCCCAGCAGGAACAATCCCGCCATGATGGGCACCAGCTTCTCTGTGACGGAGGCCAGACGCTTCACGCCGCCGAGGAAGATCACGCCGCAAATGACCACCAGCACCGCACCGACGATCCAAGAGGGGATGCCAAACGCAGTTTGGAAGGTGGAGCCGATGGAGTTAGACTGCACCATGCAGCCGAAAAAGCCCAGCGCCAAAATAATTGCAATCGAGAAAAAGCCCGCCAAAAACTTTCCGAAATGGCCCTTGAACGCCGTGGTAATATAGTAGACTGGGCCTCCTTGAATATTGCCCTCTTCATCCTTCACTCGCGTCTGCTGGGCCAGCGTAGCCTCGGCATAGATGGTCGCCATGCCGAAAAAGGCGATGACCCACATCCAGAAAATTGCGCCGGGTCCACCGGTGAGGATGGCGCCGCTGGCGCCGACAATGTTGCCGGTGCCCACCTGCGCGGCGATTGCCGTGGCCAGCGCCTGAAACGAGCTCATGCCGCTTTCGTGCTTGTGGCCATTCAAGGTGAGATTTCCGAACACCTTCTGCATGCCCTCGCCAAAGCAGCGGATCTGCACGAAGTGGGTCTTGATGGAAAACCACACGCCCACCGCAATCAGCAGGATGACCAGAATGTAATCGGACAGATACGCGTTGATGGTTTGCACAGTGGATAGTAACATAACTTTTCCCTCCAAAAAATAAACGGAACGGCTGAACCAACAGCCGCTCCGAAGAAGAAAACACAGATAGGCGCGGAAATAAAGCCATCCGCGCTTTTCCACTCTGTCCTTTTACCTGAGAGATTCAGCGGGATTCCCCGCCTTGCACCTTCGGTACTCATCAATGAGCTTCTCCAGAGCCACATCCATTCATAGTCCTCACCCGAAATCGGGCGCCTGAGAGTTTTACTCCTTCGGCAGGCTTGCGCCATTCCCCTACGAACTTCGTTTGCCGTTATCAAATTGTAGAATTACTGTACCATGTTTTTTGGGAAAAGTCAATCGTCCTTTTGCACAAACGCCGCGTCCCGCGGACGCATGTCCGCTGTTGAAAGGCACAGCCGCCCGCTTTCGCGGACGGCTGCAAGGCTCAATAAAACATCTTGATATAATCCAGAACATCGCTGCGCGTCCCCTGGAAGGGGCCGGGCGTCTCCATCTTCAAAGAAACCAGCGCCGTGCAATATTGCAAAGCCTCTGCAATTCCGGCGCGCTGACGCTCCGTGATGTAGCCGGCAAAGGTCGTGTCGCCCCGGCCGGTGCGACCGGAGAGATTGCGGGCCTTGATGGGGCAGGTATAGATCTCCTTGCCGTCATAGGCCAGCACCTCGGTGTTATGCGTGATGAGGACTTCCTTTGCGCCCCATTCATGCAGCAGACGAGCCGCCTCTGCCCGGTCGGTCAGACCGGTGAGGATCTCGGCCTCCGCCGCGTCGGTTTTGAGATAGTCGATGGAGGGCAGGTACGTTTTCTTCTCCGCCCAGTCGTGGAACGCCATAGTCTTGTCGGCCTCCACATGGCGCAAGAGGCACTGAACGTCCACAGCCACCTTGCCGTGTTTGGCGGCCTCGGCAAAGAGCGGACCGTCAAAATCGCCGTAGACCAATCCGGCAAAGTGGTAGATCGCCGTCTCCACGTCCGGCAGCTCCTCAAAGCGGAAGGGGTCGCACTTGCCCTGTGAGGTGCAAGCCCGCTTTTCCTTGTCAGCAGTAAAATACTGATTGCGGATGGAGCAGGTCTCCTTGGATTCCTTCCAGTATACGTCGGCGCCGGAGGCGGCAAAACGGGCCTCCACATCCGCGTCGGCGGAATTCAGCTTGGTAAAGACCGCGGTGCGGTTTCCGCTTTTAGCGGCGGCAAAGCCGGAGGCCACCACCGCCCCCCCGACTTCCTTGCGTTCATTGCCCTGATAGTCGATGTTGTGGTCCAGAGACACCGGTCCGATGACCAGCACGTCATAGGTTTTTTTCATAATGGACATCCCTTCCGTTTTCATGTAATTGAGTTCAGCGCTCACAGCTCCTCCACCGAGGCGACGCCGTCGGTGTTGTGGATGCTCTCCAGCAGCTCCTCCACCTTGCAGCGCTTATTCAGCCGCAGAGAAAAAATGGCGCAGGCATTGTGGGTTTCGCTGCCTGTGGACCGGGTGATCTCCATATTGAGCACCTTGACCTCCCGCTCCCGAAACAGCTTTAAAATATCCTCCAAGCAGGGCTTGTTGGCATATTCCAGATAGAGATTGACCTCCGGCGCGTTTTCCAGCATCCGGTATTCCAGCTTGGAAAAGAGCAGCTCCGCCGCCAGAATCAGCGCCGTGGCAAACAGGCCGCCCTCATAAAAACCGGCGCCCAGCGCCAGACCGATGATGGCGGAGGTCCACAGTCCCGCCGCGGTGGTCAGGCCCTTGACCCGTTGGCGGCGGGTCACGATGATCGCTCCCGCGCCGATGAAGCCGATGCCCGCCACCACCTGAGCCCCCAGTCGGGCCATGTCGGTGTAGTAGTGCATTTGCAAATACAAATACTGGCTGGTCAGCGTGGTCATGGCAGCGCCGAGGCAAATCAGAATATGGGTGCGAAAACCCGCAGGGCGGCGCTTGTATTCCCGCTCGATTCCGATGATGCCGCCGCAAATCACAGCCATCAGCATCCGCACGGCGACGGAAAGCAGCGTCACATCCCGCAGACCGTTAAAAATGGGTATCATGTGGCTTTCCTCCCCTCGTCAAATCTCATCAATGGTGTACACGCTCTCCAGCTCGGAAATAGCCGCCAGAACCCGGGTGTGGGGCAGTTTTTGGTTGAGACGGATGCTAAACACGGCGCTGGGATTGCGGAATCGCTCTTCCCGTCCCCGCTCAATATCCACCTCATAAATCTGAACATTCTGAGATTTGATGCGATTAATGATCGCGCCCACGTTGTCCA
>CAZKMN010000043.1:10378-11172 GCA_964553905.1 uncultured Oscillibacter sp. | reverse complement strand
CAACAGGCTCAAAGGCGTGTTCGTCGTAAAAATACGTAGAAGATGGGTGCTTGCAAACAGCTCTGTCTCAAAGGAAACGCCCATGCGGCGCAGCGCCCAGATCGCCAAAAACAGCAAAAGCGCCCCTTCCGCCAGACCAATCACACCACCGCCCAGCGCATTGAGCCCATGCAATCCCGGCAATTGCAAAACCAGATCCACCGCACGCATGAGGAGCTTGAGCAGGATGGTCAGCGCAAAAAACGAAAGGATGTACAAGGCGCCGTAAATCAGGGATTGTGCAAGACTCTCCACAATGGCGGTAGCCAGCGTAACGCCGGTTTCATGGATCTTTTCCTCCACCGTTTTCCCCAAGGACTGGCGCACATCGTCGTCCAGCCCCAGCAGGGCGAGAAGGTCGGAGATGGCGAACGCATCGCCATCGGATTCCGGCATCTGCACAGCAGGCGTCTCGCTCTCCTGCCGCGCCATGGCGCTGGAGACTTTTTCCTCCAGTCTGTTGGTCAAAAGCGGTGTTACCAGCTTGGTGGCCTGCGGTGCAACCGCAGCTGCGATCATGCCGGCGCCCACCAGAGCCACGATCACAACGACCAGTCCGGTCAAAGCCCGAAACAGTCCCCGCTTGGCGCCAAATATGGCAAAGCCAAACAAAACCGTGGCAACAATGATGTCTATTATAACAGGTGTCGTCATATTTGCCTACCTTTTAGCCGTAAACGTTTTGTGAATTCCCCCGCAACTTTCTGCCAGTTATGGCAAAAACAGCTTCGCAGATTCCGAGGCGATCAAGAGTG
>CAZKMN010000043.1:7979-10368 GCA_964553905.1 uncultured Oscillibacter sp. | reverse complement strand
ACCGTCTCCCCGCATCAAAACCTCTTTTGCATAGCCGGTCCCATGCAGCGTGGCATAGACCTGCAAATCCTGATTATAGACCACAAGGCTGTCGGTGTACAGCACGGCAATGTAGCGCTTAGCGGCAGAAATGCTCAGGACCTCTTCATTCACGTCCAGCGAGGCAATTTCCTTCCCGTCAGTCCCAACCGTCACAAGGCGGCCAACGCTGCCGGACTGATAGCGATTGAGCAACAGCACCGTGCACCCGTCCCCGCCATAATCAAACTCTCTGAGGTACGCGCCGTCATAGGAATACTCTGCCGCCACCTTTCCATCGGTATCGCCCAGCGTCAGGCAGGTATCGGACACGGTAAGGATCTTACCGCCCTGCTGTCCGATGGACAGTACCAAGCCGTCATTCACATCGTAATCGGCAACGGGATCGGTCTTGCTTAAATCGTACAAGACCACATTGCTCACAAACACGCTGTTCTCCTGCCCCAGCGTCACAGCCGCCAGATAGGACCCGTCATCGGTGACACGGGCGTCTGTGACGAACCGCTGGGAGGAATTGAATGCAAACACCAGCTCCAGCTTTTCATTATAGACCGAGACACAGCCCTTGTAATTTTTCTTCTCCGCTGTGACGGCAAGGCATCCGGAATCGTTCAGCGTGGCAGAAATATACGGCTCTTCCTGATCGGCAGTCAGCTCCAGTCGCTTCCCGCCGGAATCCACCACATAAAGCTGCGTGCCGCCCACGTCATACGCAACGGCGCGACCGCCGCCCTTGCTCAATGCAGGCGCGCTCATTTTCACAGGGGTAGACCAGATCTCCTCGCCGCTTTGGTTCAAAACCCGCAGCGAGGTCTCCGACAGCACCACCAGCGTGTCGTCCCCCAATGTCACGAAGCGATTTTGGGCAGAGGCGTCAAAATCATAATTCACGCTGCCGCCGCCCTTTTCCACGCTTCCGTAACTGAAATAGCGGCGAAGCACATCAAAGCCGGTGCCGTCCCGATACGCGGCGGCCAGCACCACGCCAAGGACAATCACCAGCGTGAAAAAGAACACCAGAAACCCCCGCAGTCGATGGGATTTCGGGGTGGTTTCCTCGCCGTCCGTATCATTCCAGATATCATTTGTTTGATCAGCCATTCAGTCGTTCATCCTCATACCAAAGTCTTGTGAGGTACAATCCGCCCGGCGGCGCGGTCGGACCCGCAGCGGTGCGATCCCCTCGCTCCAAAATACCCGGAATATCCTCCGGCGTCAATTTTCCCTCCGCCGCATAAAGCACAGTGCCGGTGATGGCCCGTACCATGTTATACAAAAAGCCGTTGGCGCAGACCTTTAATTCCAGCAGATCTCCGTTGCGGCTCACATCGCACCAATAAATCGTGCGGACCGTGGTCCTCGTCTCCGTTCCAACAGAGCGCACCGCTGCAAAATCATGGGTTCCCACAAACATGTGCGCCGCTCGATTTAAAAATGTCTCGTCCAAGCGCTTTGGATAAAAATAGGCGCGATCTACATAAAAAGGATTTTTCACCCGGGAATTATAGATTCGATAGGTGTATTCCTTTTTCAGACACGAACCGATGGCGTTGAACGTCTCCGGTACTTCCAGCGCCTCCGCAACGGCAATATCCTCCGGTGTGTGGGTATTGATGGCAAAGGGCAGCCGTTCCAGCGGGATGCGGGAATCCGTATGGAAATTCGCCACATATCGCTCGGCGTGAACGCCGGCGTCTGTGCGACCGCAGCCGGTCAGATGGATCTCACCGCCGCAGATTTCCCCAATGGCCTTTTGCAATGTCTCGCAGACGCTGCATGCATTTTTCTGGACCTGCCAGCCGTGGTAAGCCGTTCCGTTATACATCAGCTTGAGCGCAATGTTCCGCATCAACGCGTCTCCCTTCTCAAAGTCTTCCCAGTATGATGACGCCCACCGTCAAGGCAACGCCCACCGACAAGGCAATCGCGTCCCGCCGGGCATAGCGCAGCACATGCAGCTTTGTGCGCCCCTCACCGCCGTGGTAGCAGCGGCATTCCATCGCCGTAGCCAATTCGTCTGCCCGCCGGAAGGCGCTGATAAACAGCGGCACCAGCAGCGGAATGAGCGCCTTGGCCTTTTGCAGCAGATTCCCGCTTTCAAAATCGGCGCCACGGGCTTTCTGCGCCGACATGATCTTATCGGTTTCCTCAATCAGTGTGGGGATAAACCGCAGCGCAATGGACATCATCATGGCCAGCTCGTGGACCGGAACATGCAGCCGCTTCAACCCGCCCAGTAGCCGCTCCAGCCCGTCAGTGAGGCTGATGGGACTGGTGGTATACGTCATGAGGAACGTGCCCATGATGAGCAGCATGATCCGCAGGACCATAAAAATAGCATTACGCAAAC
>CAZKMN010000043.1:0-7969 GCA_964553905.1 uncultured Oscillibacter sp. | reverse complement strand
GTCAGAAACGCGGAGGAAGCCCCATTCAATCAGGTTTTTGGTGCCGGGGGTAAAAAACAGATTCAAAATACCGGTAAACAGGATGATGAATACCACCGGCTTGAGCCCTCTTACCAACGCCCGCAGACCCACCTGGGAAATGCGGACGCAAACCGCCAGCGTTAAGGCGATCACGCCGTAGGCAAGGGCATTTTTCACAGAAAATAGCGCTGTAATGTACAGAACAACCAGCAAAATTTTAGTCCGCGGATCCAGCCGATGCGCCACAGTGTCACCGGGGAAATACTGTCCCAGCGTAATATCCTTCAGCATACGCCACCGCCTTTTTTCAAGGAGAGCAGTTCCCGTTCCAACGCATCAACCGTATAGACCGCCGGGTCAATGGGAAGTCCGCGCTGGCGCAGAGCCATTGCCACCCGCGTTACCTGCGGGACGTCCAGCCCCGCCTTTAAAAGCTCCTCGCCCCGCGCAAACACCTGTGCCGGCGTGCCGTTCATGAGGATCTTTCCAGACTTCAAAACCAGAATGCGGTCTACATTCTGTGCAATTTCGTCCATGCTGTGGCTGACCAGAAGAATGGTTTTCTTCTGATTGTGATGATAATCCCGGATATTTGCCATGAGGTTTTCCCGTCCGGCCGGGTCCAACCCCGCCGTGGGCTCGTCCAAAATCAACACCTGCGGGTCCATGGCCAGCACACCGGCCAGCGCCACACGGCGCTTTTGTCCGCCGGAGAGCTCAAACGGCGATTTTTGCAGCTGGTCTTCCCGCACGCCCACCAAACGGGCGGCTTCTCGGACGCAGTGATCCAGTTCTTCGCCACGTTTTCCCATATTGGACGGGCCAAAGGCAATATCCCGATAGACCGTCTCTTCAAACAACTGGTATTCAGGATATTGAAACACCAGCCCCACCTGAAACCGCACATCCCGAATCTTCTTCGGCTCCGCCCAGATATCCTTTCCGGCGAGAGAGATCATGCCATCGGTCGGCTTGAGCAGTCCGTTGAGATGTTGGATCAGCGTGGATTTTCCGGAGCCGGTATGTCCGATGATTCCCAAAAATTCCCCATCGAACACGTCAAAGCTCATGTCCTCCACCGCACTGCGCTGGAAGGGGGTGCCCACGCCGTATGTGTGGGTCAGGTGACTTATTTGCAGGATGGGTTCCACTTTTCTTCGTTCCTTCCAGTCATTTTTCATGGGTAGCCGCTTCAATCGCGTCGGCACATTCCTCCACGGTCAAGGCGTCCAGCGGCACGGGCCATCCGTCCTTTTGCAGTCGGTCCAGCAAATCCACCGTATCCGGCACCGTAAGGCCGATGGAGCGCAGCTCCTCTACCCGCTGGAAAATCTCACGGGGAGGGCCGTCCATGGCCACCTTGCCGTCATCCATAACCACCAGCCGATCGGCGTCCTCCGCCTCGTTCATATGATGGGTAATCAGCACGACCGTGATGCCCTTTTCCCTGCACAACCGATGCACGGTGGAGAGGACCTCCTCGCGGCCAATGGGGTCCAGCATGGCAGTCGCCTCGTCCAAAATGATGCACTTTGGCTCCATGGCAATGACGCCCGCAATGGCGATTCGCTGCTTCTGGC
Source organism: uncultured Oscillibacter sp. (assembly GCA_964553905.1). Taxonomy (GTDB): domain Bacteria; phylum Bacillota; class Clostridia; order Oscillospirales; family Oscillospiraceae; genus Oscillibacter. The sequence goes on along the minus strand of CAZKMN010000043.1, from coordinate 6,368 downwards.
CTCCCGAGAGCAGGTGCGGCGCATGGCGCACAAAGTCGCTCATTCCGACGGCAGCCAGCGCATCATCCACCCGGCGGCGGATCTCCTCGCTGGGAATTCCCAGATTTTCCGGAGCAAATGCCACGTCCTCTTCCACCACGTTAGCCACGATCTGGTTATCCGGGTTTTGAAAGACCATACCCACCCGCTGGCGAATGGCCAGCAGCAATTGTTGGTCGGCGGTGTCCATGCCCTCTACCAAAACCCGTCCCAGCGTCGGCAGCACGACCGCGTTAAAGGTCTTTGCCAGCGTGGATTTTCCGGAGCCGTTATGCCCCAAAATCACCACAAAGGACCCGGGGGCGATCTCCAGATCCACACCCCGCAGCGCAAGACTTTGGGCCGCGCCCTCATCCGCGGGGTAGGCGTATTTCACCTGCTCCGCTCGTATCATTGTTGCCATCTTTTCTGCTTCCTCACGGTCATCTTAGATTGCGCTTTCACTCGCTGAACCAGCGCCCCGTAGCGCCGCAGGGCAGCGCCAGCCCCGTCTCCGTCACGGGAAGACCCAGCTCATCCCATGTGCATTTACCGCCGTATTTCTCTCCCACCAGCAAATGCAGCAAATATCCCAAAACAGAGGGGGCAAGGCCGGTGGTGTAGGAATTGATGAGCACAAACAAAGGCTTGTCCGAAAGGGCCCCGGCGCAGAGCTTCACGAAGGGATAGAGATTCTCCTCCAGCTTCCAAACCTCGCCGGAGGGTCCGCGTCCGTAGCTGGGCGGGTCCATGATGATGGCGTCATATCGCTTGCCGCGGCGGATCTCCCGCTCCACAAACTTGGCGCAATCGTCAATGATCCAGCGGATGGGTGCCTCCTCCAGACCAGAGAGCTTCGCATTTTCCCGCGCCCACGCCACCATGCCCTTTGCCGCATCCACGTGGCACACGCTGGCCCCCGCCTTGGCACAGGCCACAGTTGCGCCGCCGGTATAGGCAAAGAGGTTCAAAACCCGGATTGGGCGGCCTGCGCTGCGAATCTTGTCCATCGCGAAATCCCAGTTGACCGCCTGCTCCGGAAAGAGGCCCGTATGCTTGAAATTCATGGGCTTGACCTGAAATGTCAAATCCCGGTACTGCATCCGCCAGCTCTCCGGCAGGGCCTTTTTCTCCCAGTGTCCGCCGCCGCTTTGAGAGCGAAGATAGCGTCCACCCGCCTGTTTCCACGCAGGATTTTGATGCGGAGTCTCCCAAATGGCCTGCGGGTCCGGGCGCACCAAAAGCTGGCGGCCCCAACGTTCTAATTTTTCTCCTCCGCCGCAATCCAAAAGCTCATAATCCTGCCAGTTATCCGCAATCCACATAGGTTGTTCCTCCGCTTTTTCGTCTACATAATAAATCAAATTATTATACCCCTCAAAGGGTGGTTCCGTCAACAAGTACCGTATAAACGGAAAAGGGAGCCGCCCGTTGGCAGCTCCCTTTCAGCATCAAACGTTGTGGTTTTCGTATGGTATGGCGTCTGCGCGTCTCACGCCAGCGCCAAATCCTGAAACGCGGCAGATGCAGCCGGGTCAGGCTGGGCAGGTTTGACCACCTTCGGCAGCCGCTCTCGCGCCACAGCCAGCATCAGCTTGATGCGGTTTTCCTGATTGACGCGTGTTGCACTGGGGTCATAGTCAATGGGCGTGATATTGGCCTGCGGGTACAACTCGCGAATCTTATTGATCATGCCCTTTCCGCAAATGTGGTTTGGTAAACAGCCAAACGGCTGGGCGCAGATAATATTTTCGTATCCGGCCCGCACCAATTCCACCATTTCCGCGGTCAAAAGCCATCCCTCGCCCATTTTATCGCCCCGGCCGATGATCCCCTCTGTCAGCTTGGTGAGCTCCGAAAACGGAAGCGGCGCATGGAAGCCGTTTTCCCGGAGCGCCTGTATGAATGCTTTTTCAAAGTCCCCGATGTACGCAAGGAGCAGCTCCGAGCCCCACTTCTCCGCCGTCGCGCCCCCATACAGTCTGGAGGTCTCTCCAAAATTGTAGGCGCAGTACTGCACAAAACCCATCAACCCCGGCAAATTGACCTCGCAATCCTGCGTTGCCAGAAAATTTTCCAGATCGTTGTTGCCAAGCGGAGAATATTTGACATAGATCTCCCCCACGACGCCAACCCTGACCTTGGGAATGCGGCGAACGGGAATCGTGGCGAAATCCGCCGCAATTTTCGGCAGATTTTCTTTGATTTCCCGCCCAGTCCAGCCGCGATCGGCATGGATATCGTCGCAGATGGCGCGCAGCCATTGTTCCTGCTTTTCCGCCGCCAAGCCCTTTTCCAGCTCGTAGGGGGCGGTTTGCGCTCTCAGCGCCACCAGCAGGTCGCCATAGTACAAAACAGCCAGCATTTTCCGTAGGAACGGAACGGTCATGGGAAATCCGCTGTCCTTCTCCAGCCCGGAAAAATTCAGGCTCACCACCGGGATTTGGCCGTATCCGGCCTTGGCCAGCGCCTTTCGCAGCAGATGGATATAGTTGGAGGCGCGACAGCCGCCGCCCGTCTGCGTGATGACCAAAGCCGTGTGGTCCAGATCATATCGTCCGGATTGCAGGGCACCCAGAAACTGGCCGATGACCAGAAGAGCTGGGTAACACGTATCGTTATGGACATACTTCAGCCCCAGCTCCGCCACCTGACTGCCGCAGTTTTTCAAAAGCTCGCAGGTGTAACCCTCCTGCTCCATCGCCGCCGCCAGAATGCGAAATTGCACCGGGGCCATGTTCGGGATCAGGATCTTGTGGGTTTTTTTCATCTCAGGTGTGAATTTCGGATAATCGAGATAGTCCGTTTCCATACTGTTCTCTCTTCTTTCGTTTCTCGTCCTGTTCCTCCAGGGCGGCGAAAAGGCTACGCAGACGAATCCGCACCGCGCCAAGGTTGGTGATCTCATCAATTTTGAGCTGTGTATACAGCTTTCCGCCTGCCTGTAAAATTTCCCGCGTCTCGTCTGATGTGATTGCATCCACTCCGCAGCCAAAACTCACAAGCTGTACCAGCTCCATGTCCGGCTGTGTGCAACAATACTTCGCCGCAGCATAGAGGCGGGCGTGGTAGGTCCACTGATTCAGCACAGAGGTGGAAAACCGCTCTACCCGGTCCGAAATAGCATCCTCCGTCACCACCGCCGCACCAAATCGCGTCAGAAGCGTATCGATGCCGTGGCTGACCTCCGGGTCTACATGATACGGTCGTCCCGCCAGCACGATGATCCGACGGCCTTCCGACCGGGCCTGATCAATCACGCGGGCGCCCTCCTTGCGGATCAGGGACATGTGGTGGGCGTACTCGCTGTATGCCGCATCGGAAGCAGCGTGCACCTCTGCACGGGTCACGTCCGGGAAGTGATGGGATAAGATCTCATAGATCTTCCGGGTAAAATCCTTTGGCCGATGCAGCCCCACATAATCATAGATAAATTTGGTACCCCGTATCTCCGGGCAGTTGCCGGCAATGACCTCGGGATAGTAAGCCACCACCGGGCAATTATAGTGGTTATCTCCCAGCCCCTCATCGATGTTATAGGTCATGCAGGGATAGAAGATGGCGTCCAGCCCCAGCTTACTCAAAAACCGAATATGCCCATGGGCCAGCTTTGCCGGAAAGCACGCCGTATCGCTTGGAATCGTGCCCTGCCCCTTGAGATACAGCTCCCGGCTGGAAAGCGGGCTATGATACACGGCAAACCCCAGCTTTGTAAAAAACGCATGCCAAAACGGAAACAGCTCCCAGAGATTGAGACAAAGCGGCAGACCGATCTTCCCTCGCTTTCCCGGAATCGGTTGATAGGATAAAATCAGCTTTCGCTTATACGCATAGAGATTTTGCGCGCCTGCATCCGCTTTTCCGGTGATGGGCCGGTCGCATCGGTTTCCGCTGATATACGTCTTGCCGTCGGCAAAGGTATTCACGGTCAACTGGCAATGATTCCCACAGCGATTGCAGGTCTCGCTGCGATGCTCCTGACGAAATCCGGCCAACGCCTCCCGGCTTAAAAGCGTGCTGCATTGCCCGCTTTGCGCCTTATTTCGTCCATATAAGGCGGCGCCGAACGCCCCCATCAAGCCCGCAATATCCGGGCGAATCACCTCCACACCCATTTCCTTTTCAAAGGCGCGGAGAACCGCTTCGTTATAAAAGGTTCCGCCCTGCACCACAACATTGTGGCCCAATTCCTCCGGAGATGAAGCGCGAATGACCTTATAAATTGCATTTTTTACCACGGAAATGGAAAGCCCCGCCGAAATATTTTCGATGGTGGCGCCGTCCTTTTGTGCCTGCTTCACGCTGGAATTCATAAACACCGTACAGCGGCTACCCAAGTCCACAGGGCGGGAGGCAAACAGCCCCAGCTTTGCAAATTCCTTCACATCGTACCCCAGCGCCTGTGCAAAGGTTTGCAGAAAGCTGCCGCACCCGGAGGAACACGCCTCATTCAGGAAAATATTACTGATTGCACCATCTTCAATTTTAAAGCACTTCATGTCCTGCCCGCCGATATCGATGATGAAATCCACATTTGGCTGGAAATGGCGTGCCGCGGTAAAATGCGCCACGGTCTCCACCACACCGTAATCCGCGTGAAACGCTTCCTTGGCCAGTTCCTCTCCATATCCCGTTGTCGTGACGGAGGCCACTTGCAGCGCCGGGTGCCCGTCATACAGCGTTTGCAGCACATCCCGGATCAGAGGCACCGGATTTCCCAGATTCGGCTGATAATCGGTAAACAGGATGCGTCCGTCCTGATCCATGACCACTACCTTCACGGTCGTCGAACCGGAATCGATCCCAAGATGTACGGGAGCCGCATAATCCGCTCCAAATGGCACACGCGGCACCGTGGCCTTGGCGTGACGCGCCTGAAAAGCAGCGTACTCCGCTTCATTGGAAAAAAGCGGCGGCTGACTGCGGTATGTCTCCGATGCGCCATGAAGATGGATTCTGTTCGCCACATCCTGAAGATCAAAAAACGAGTCCGCATACAACGCGGCGCCCATCGCCACAAACAGCAAGCTGTTTTCCGGGCAAACGCCACAAACTCCCAGCGTTTGATCGAAGCTCTTGCGAAGGCATTTGGAAAAGGTCAACGGTCCGCCCAAATAGAGGAGCTTCCCCACAATGGGGCGGCCTTGTGCCAGACCTGCGATGGTCTGATTGACCACCGCCTGATAAATGCTGGCGGCAATATCCTCACTCCGTGCGCCCTGATTGATCAGGGGCTGCACATCGCTTTTTGCGAAAACGCCGCAGCGAGAGGCAATCGTATAGGTTTTTTCTGCCTGTTGCGCGGCAACGTCCATCTCCTCCGCGCTCATTTTCAAAAGCGTGGCCATCTGATCGATGAATGCACCCGTGCCGCCGGCGCAGGAGCCGTTCATCCGCACCTCCAGCCCATTGGTCAAAAAGAGGATCTTGGCATCCTCCCCGCCCAGCTCGATGATGACGTCTGTACCGGGAGCCAGTTGATTCGCCGCAACACGCGTGGCAAAAACCTCCTGCACAAAGGGAACCTCCACGCTCTCTGCCATTCCCATGCCAGCAGACCCGGAGATCGCAAGCTGCGCCACACCGCCGGGGACATAGCGCTCCGCAACGCGGCGCAGCAGCTCCTCCGACTTTTCTAAAATATGACTGAAGTGCCGCTCATATGTACTATAAAGAATTTGATCTGCATCGTCCATCACCACGCATTTCATGGTGGTAGACCCCACGTCAAGGCCGACCTTCAATATAAAATCCTCCTTTGGGAAAACGGTTGCGTCCATTCTCGCCGCAGCCGGAGAATCGTAATTTCCTAATTATCATACCACCGTTTCCCGTCAACGCACAATCGTCAAAACCCCGAAAGCGTATAAAGAAACCGTTAAAAATGACTGGCGCTTTTTTATACAAAAAGAGCTCTTTTTCTTTTTTTACGGCTGTGGTATAGTAAAGTCATCCCACAGAAAGGATCTCTGAACAATGGATACTGTTTTATTGCACTGCTGCTGCGCCCCCTGTTCTTTGAGCTGTATCGACCCCCTGCGAGCCGAGGGCATCGAGCCGGTGGCTTTTTGGTATAACCCCAACATCCACCCTTGGAAGGAATACGAAGCGCGCAGAGATTGTCTGCTGGCCTATGCACCCACCATCGGCATGGAGGTGCGTGTTCAGGAGGAATACGGTCTGCGTCCCTTTGTCCGGCAGGTTGCAGCAGATTTGGACCACCGGTGTGCATGGTGCTATGAACACCGTCTGGAGGGCGCCGCAGCTTATGCCGCAGCCCACGGTTTTGCAGCATTTACCACCACGCTGCTGGCCAGCATCTACCAAAACCACGAAAAAATCAAAGAAGC
>CAZKMN010000042.1:9359-11174 GCA_964553905.1 uncultured Oscillibacter sp. | reverse complement strand
CTGGACGTAAAGGGCCGGTGTCTGTTGACGGGTCTTCCCAAGGTCATCACCGTCTCCTCCACGGAGATGATGGACGCCTTCGAAGAGCCGGTGGAGCGCATTGTGGAGGCCATCCACTCCGTGCTGGAGCGCACGCCCCCCGAGCTGGTGGCGGATATCTCCACCAATGGCATTACCATGACCGGCGGCGGCAGTCTCGTCTCCGGCTTTGAAAAGTTGGTTTCCGCCCGCACCGGGATTCATACCGTTGTGGCGGAGGAGGCCATCTCCTGCGTGGCGATCGGCACCGGCAAGAGTCTGGATTCTCTGAATAATATGCAGGACGGGACCATGAACCTCTCCCGTCGTCGCCAGATGAACTGAACAAAACGCCTGCGGCCCGTCCTGCTTTGGGACGGGCCGTGTCTGCGCGCATAGAGAGAAACGCTTGCATTTTTCGGGTGAATTTGGTAAGGTAAAGGAACTGCGGGACACAAAGTCCGCCAAAGGAGGAGCCTATGGCCATCCACATTTTGACTGATTCTACCAGCGATCTCACAGAGGAAGAACTGCGGACGCTGGATGTCGGAATGATCCACATGCGGGTCATCTTTGAAGACGGCGTATATACCGATGGTGTGGATATCACCAAGGAGCAGTTTTACGAAAAACAGGCTGCGGCCAAGAGCTTGCCCAAGACCACGCAGGTAAACCCGCAGGAATATTGCGATGCGTTCGAGCCGCTGCTGGAAAGCGGCGACGAGGTGGTAGCGGTGCTGATGTCCTCCAAGCTCTCCGGCTCGTTCCAGTCCGCCGTGATCGCCAAGGAGATGGCCCAAGGCGGCGAGCGGATTCATCTGGTGGATTCGCTGAACGTGACGATCGGAGAGGGCCTGCTGGTGCGAGAGGCGGTTCGTCTGCGCGCTGCGGGCAAAAGCGCGGCGGAGATTGCCGCAGAGTTGGACGAGATGAAGCATCGCGTCCGGTTTTTGGCGTTTATCGGGACACTGAAATATTTAAAAATGGGCGGACGGATCTCCGCCTCTACTGCCGTGCTGGGGACCATGCTGGGCATTTCCCCGGTGGTGGCGTTGGTGGACGGCGAGGTAAAGTCTGTGGGACAGGTGCGCGGCAAGCAGAAAATTCTGAGCTACACGCTGGAATTTGCGGCCCATTATCCCGTGGACAGCCGCCATACCGTGGTGTTTGGCCATTCCCGCTGTCTGGAGACGATGGAACCGTACCGGGACAAGTGCGTGCAGGCACTGGGACTGCGGGATGTTGCATCGGACGAGCTGGGCGCAGTCATTGGCGTCCATGCCGGTCCGGGCTGCTATGGGTTGGCCTATATCGGTTTGAAATAGACAAAAAAGCAGAGCCCGAAGGCTCTGCTTTCTGTTCGCTGTTGTATTTACAACTGCTTGATCCGGGCGCTTGGGGTATTCTAAAAGTTACTTCCCGTCCCTGCGTTGGGGCGAGGTGATGGCAGCGATCCAGGCCAGCGCCAGAATCACGCCGCAAATTGCGTAGCCAATGTAGTACACGGTCTTGCTCTCGGGATCGGTGGTGAAATAATCTCCCATCTGTCCGGCCAGAATAAAGGCCATGACAGCGGGGACCACAACCATCATGCTCGCGGAGAAAAAGGCGTTGATCCACTTGGAGGAATTTCCGTGATGGATCTCCTCCAGCAAGGACTTGGGCCGAATCTCCCAGCCCACCATCACGCTCATCAGCAGTGCGCCCAGCGGCATAGCCAGACCCTCGGACAGGCAGTCCATGAAGTCCAGCCAGCAGTCGTTGAAGCTGCCCACCACACCCAGAGAATTCTGGAAA
>CAZKMN010000042.1:0-9349 GCA_964553905.1 uncultured Oscillibacter sp. | reverse complement strand
AACGCACACCAGCAGCACGATTCTGCTGCGATTGCCGGGTTTTCCTTTAGCCGCTGCCCGATCCATGAAGAAGGTGGTAACCACCTCAATGAGCGAAATGGCAGAGGAAATGGCGGCAATGAGCACCAGCAGATAAAAGATCACGCCGAACAGCGGCCCGATGCGGCCCATGGCCTGAAACACATCTTGCAGCGTGACAAACAGCAGGCTGGGACCGCCCAGAGCGATCTGGTCGTAGGGAATGCCGTTGCGAATGCCGTTGGACACAGCGGCGGGGATGACGGCAATACCGGCCATCAGAGCCACCGTGGTGTCTGCCACCACAATGATGGCGGCGTTTTTCACCAGATTTTCCTGCTTGTTGAGATAAGACCCGTAGGTAATCATGGCGCCCATGGCCAGAGACAGCGAGAAGAACATCTGCCCGCCAGCCGTAGCCAGTACGGCGGTGAGGCTGGGCGCCTCCTCAATGAAGCCCGCTGAGACGGCGTAGCCGGGGACGAACATGAACTTCAGTCCCTCCATGGCGCCGGGCATGGTCAAAGACCGCAGAATGATGATGACCAGCATCACAAACAGCGCGGGCATTCCCACGTTGTTGAACTTTTCAATGCCGCCGGCGATTCCGCCCCGGTTGATGAGATAGCACACGATCATGAACAGCAGCGTGAACATCACGCAGCCAAACGGATTGGTCAGCATAGCGGAGAACAAATCAGCTCCGCTTTGGACTTCCGCTCCTGAGAAAGCCAGATTGCTCAGGTTCAGCGACATGTATTCGATGCAATAGCCGCCCAGAACGGAATAAAAGCTCATAATGACAAACGGCGCAAACACGGCCAACCAGCCGACCCATGCAAAGCGCCGGGTGGTGGCGTGATAAGCGCCGATAACGCCTTTGCCGGTTTTGCGGCCCATGGCCAGCTCGGCCAGCATAATGCCAAAGCCCACAAACACCGCCAATAAAAAATAAATCAGTAAGAAGGTAAACCCTCCTGATTTCCCCATCTTATAAGGGAACCCCCAAATATTTCCCAAACCGACGGCAGAACCAATTGCCGCCAGCAGGAAGCCCACATTGCTTCCCCAGGACCCTCTCTCATTTTCCACAGTGAACCCCTCTCTCCTATTATGAATCTTCATACCCACTATGCCCTTTCCTCATACAACATACTCTTTTTTTCCGGCAGCGTCAAGAGAAGTCTTAGCGGAAGACGGAAAAAATGCTCTCTCGGGAAGGACAAAAATTTCACAAACGCGGACAAGGAAGGATATGCATGTTACAGTTTAAAAAAGTTACCAAGCGAGACGGAGCCAGACTTCGAGCCTATTATCGCTCCTGCGATTACGGCCTTTGTGAATATTCCGTAGGCGTCAAGCTCATGTGGCGGGGGTCCTTGCGCCCCTCGTGGACTGAGGCGGCGGGATGCCTGATCGTGCAAAACGAGATCGGCGGACGGGTGGTGTTTGACTATCCGGTCCCCGGACCGGAGGGCGACGAGGACGCGGCGCTGGAGGCCATCGAAAACGACTGTATGGAGCGGGAGATCCTTCCCGTGATTTCTGTTGTTCCGGAGGAAAAAGCTGCCCATCTGCTGGCGCGCTATCCCTATGTGCACGTGAGCAATGTGCGGACTTGGCAGGATTATATGTACTACCGGGAGGATCTGCAATTTTTTGCAGGACGCCGCTATTCCGGCCAGCGTAACCACATCAATAAATTCCGCGCCAAGTGGCCGGAGGCAGAGTTTCGGCCCCTGACCGCTGCGGACGGAGCGGTTATTGAGGCGTTTTGGGTGGATTACGAGGCGGAATTTCCCAAGGGCGACAATCAAAAGGCGCGGGACGAGCTGGCATCTTCTAAAAAAATGTTGGGCATGGTTGGGAAGTCGTGGTTCCTCTGTGGCGGAATGTTCATCGGAGAAAAGCTGATTGCGCTGTCTTTGGCGGAGATTTGCGGCAGCACGTTGATCATCCACATCGAAAAGGCGCTCTATTCTTACGCCGGCGTGTATCCGGCCTTGGTGCAGGCCTTTGCGGACGCTTTTGGCGAGGGGTGTCGCTGGATCAACCGGGAGGATGACGCGGCGGATCGGGGACTGCGGACGTCGAAGCTCCAGTACGGGCCCGCCAAGCTGGCCCCCAAATACTGCTTTGAGCCGCAAAACGAGCTGCTCTCTCACGTGCGATCCATCCCCGAGCTGAAGACGGAGCGCCTGACGCTCTCTGCCTTGACGCAGGAGGACATCCCCGCCTATAACGCGCTGGTGCTGGACGGGGAGCGCAATCGCTGGTGGGGCTATGACGATGTGGCCGGACTGAAGGCCCCCATGGAGGAGCGGAGCTTTTTCGAGGTGGCGCAACGGGACTTTGAAAACCGTCAGGCTGTGAATTTTGCAATCCGTCTGGATGGGCAACTCATCGGTGAGGCGGTGCTCTACCGCTTTGACTGTCGAGGTGGCGCGGAGCTGGGCTGCCGGATCGACAAGGCCTTTGGCGGCCACGGCTACGGGACCGAGGCGTTTTCCGCCGTGGCGGATTGGGCGCTCTATCGGGTGCATTTGAGCCGGGTGCTGGCAAAATGCTTCCGGGAAAATCAGGCGTCCTATCAAATGCTCTCGTCCTGCATGCGAAAAAGCGGCGAGGATGAGACCTTCTTCTATTTTGAAAAGCTGGTTTGATCAAACGAGCGCCGACCTCTTCAAGAGGTCGGCGCTCGTTTTTAAGATGAAAGAATGTCCCTCACAAAAGCTGGGAGAGACGGCACGTCCCGCCCACAAAAAGCCCAAGCTCCACGGCCTGCGCCTCTGCAATTTCACGGGAAAAGCGCTGGCCGTCCGCTGTTTCCACCAGCAGCCACAGCCGCGGCGGGCACCGCCGTTCCTCGCAGCCAAATTCGCTCTCCTCGATCCGCAGAATGCACACATCGTCACCCGGCGCGGCGGCCAGTCGAGCCGCCACCTCTCCGTCAGGGAGTTCCATGGGACAAAAAGGAGCTGTCAAAGCTGTATGGCAGTAATTCCCGCAGGGAGAAAACCTGTTCGTCTCCGCGTCCACTCAGCGAGATGACCTCCAGATTGGGGGCAAATTCCTGCAAGACCTGTCGGCATACGCCGCAGGGCACACAGGGCTCCTTGCCCCGACTTGCCACGACAATGCGGACAAAATCCCGGTGCCCCTCGCTGACGGCCTTGGCCACAGCGGTGCGCTCGGCGCAAAGAGAGGGCCCGTACGCCGCGTTTTCAATGTTGCAGCCGGTATAAACAGAGCCATCGCTGCATTCCAGCGCGGCTCCCACCGGAAAGTGGGAATAGGGGCAGTAGGCCAGCTCCAGCATGGAGACGGCGGCGGCTTTCAGTTCTTCCCGTGTCATCATGCACCCTCCTTAGGACCAGTTGACCTCGCGCTGAGGCCGTGCGGTCACGTCCATGATATCCTTGGCGTCATAAAATTGCAAGTAGCGATTGCGGGAATGGCGCAGCGTGGTGCCGTCGGGATGGAGCCGGTCGCAGATGACGGCGGAGATGTCCTTTTTGATGAAGCTAAAACTCTCGATGCCGACGGAGCAAAACACCCGGAAGCCCTGACTTTGGAGATACTGAAAGACCGGACCGGTGGTTTTCCAGTCGTCCCCGTCGGGGCGCTCGCCGTGGGGATAGAACAAAATGGAAGTGGGACCCACCAGACTGCCCACTTCATCCGCCCACTTTTTGGTGTCGGCTTGAATGAGCTCCAAAGACTTGGTGCCAAGGCGGATGTGTCCCCAAGTGTGGCTGCCAAAGGTCCAGCCGGTGCGCTTGAGCTCCGCGATGATGGGCTTGACCGCCTCCCGCTCTTTTTGGCGGTTGGCCTCATGCTCCGCGGACTGGTCCTCCCGTTCCGTCTGGGTGCGATAGCCCAAAATGCCGCAGTAGCCGGTCAGAGACAGGCAGCCCTTGGCGCCGAAGGGAGAAAAATCGGGATGCTCCTCCACGAATTTGTCCAAAATCGGAATGGCGTCCAAATCCCGGGAGGTGACTTCCTGCCCCTGAGGGTCCTTGCCCCAAGAGTAGATTTTCCCGTCCTCGCCCAAAATAAGCTTGTAGGCAAAGCCGTTTTCCAACATGTAGGGATAATAGTTGGTGTCGTCATAGGAGAGGATCAGGGGCTTTTTCCCCTCGGGCAGATAGAGGGTGTTTTTCACCATCACGCTTTGCCCCGCGTCATTGGTGGTCTCCCGCCATACGTCGGCAATGTCCACCAGAACATAGCCCTTGTCATAGACGCTTTGGAGAATTTTCAGGTATTCCCCTGCGGTGACCATGAAGTCGTCAATGCCATTGGAGTCGTTGTCGCCGTCAAAGGCCAGCTCCGGATAGGCCACCACGGGGTGGAAAAAGAGATGCTCCACGATGCCGTCATAGGGGACGTAGGTCACGCCGTCCCGCACGCCGCCCTCCGGATTCTCCGTGGGACTCGAGATCAGGTAGGGCGTGACAGTGGGCTCCTCTGGGAGCTCCTCCGGCACGGTTTCGCCTTCCGCGATGTCCGGCGCGGTATCTTCGGGGGGCGTTTCTGCAACGCTGCCACAGGCGGTCAGTGAAGCAAGCAGGGTGAGAAAAAGAAAGATTGAAATGAAGCGACGCATAAACAAGGTCCTTTCTGTCGAATTTTCTGATGAGACCAGTATAGCAGGGCTTTGAACAGAAAAGAACAACAAAATAATGACAAAACGCAGGCGCAAGCCCGCGTTTTGTCATGCCTTGTGTGAAGCCGTATATTGGATGCTTGCACTATCGCTTGTCTCCGGGCTTGAAAAGCAGCGCCATGATGACGCCAAACACCACAGCCGCGGCAATTCCGCCGGCGGTCGCCGTCAATCCACCGGTGAAAACGCCCAGCCAGCCCTTCTCACTGACCGCTTTTGCCACGCCCTTGGCCAGTGCGTGCCCAAAGCCGGTGAGGGGCACGGTGGCTCCTGCACCGCCCCACTGCACCAGCGGTTCGTAAAGCCCCACGGCGCTGAGCAGCACGCCCGTCACCACATACCCGGTCAAAATGCGGGCTGGCGTCAACTGCGTCCGGTCGATGAGAATCTGACCGATGGCGCACAAAATGCCACCGCAGAGAAATGCATTGAGATAATCCAAGGCTTGATACCTCCCAAAACTGGTTTTTATGAGCTTGTTGCCAACTGCCCTTTCCCCGGTCGCCTGTTGACCGCTCAGCGCTGGGCGCAAAGGCAGATCGCATGGCAGATCCCCGGGATGGATTCGCCCTGCCCGGAGGACGTGGGGGAGAGCAGGGCACCGGTGGGGGCAAACACAATTTTTTTCCACACGCCCCGGCGCAACTGCGTCAAAAGGTAGCCGTTGAGCACGGAGGCCGAGCAGCCGCAGCCGGAAGCACCGGCGTGCATGTCCTGCTGGGTTCGGTCGTAAAGCAGCAGTCCGCAGTCCCGGTAATTCTGCTTGAGATCCACGCCGTCCTTTTGAAACAGCTCCTGAACGATGGCGTGGCCCAGCTCGCCCAGATCTCCGGTGAGAACGAGATCGTAATCTTGCGGCTTTGTGTGCGTCTCCTGAAAAAAGGCGGAGAGCGTATCATAGGCGGCCGGAGCCATGGCTGCGCCCATGTTGTTGGCGTCGGTAATGCCCTTGTCCGCGATTTTCCCGCAGGTGATATGGGTGATATAGGGCCCGGGCCCGTCAGAGGTAAGGATGGTGCACCCCGCCGCGGTGGCTGTCCACTGGGCAGTGGGCGTGCGCTGGTTGCCATAGGGAACTGGCATGCGGTACTGCCGCTCGGCAGTGCAAAAGTGGGAGGAGGTCATGGCGGCGGCAATTTTGGCAAACCCGCCGTCAATGGCCATGGACGCCAGCGACAGGGATTCCCCCATGGTGGAGCAGGCGCCATACAGCCCGTAAAAGGGGACGCCGAATTCCCGCAGACCAAAAGAGGTGCCAATGCACTGGTTTAAAAGATCGCCTGCAAACACATAGTCCAAATCGGACGGCTGCAAGTTTGCCTTTTCCAGCGCCCGCCGGAGCACGGCCTTTTGCATGGCGGATTCTGCCTTTTCCCAGGTTTTTTCTCCAAAAAAGGAATCCTCACTCACCTCGTCAAAATAGGCTGAAAGAGGGCCCTGTCCCTCAAATTTTCCGCCAATGTTTGCAAAGGAGAGAACGGAGGGAGGATGGGCCAGCGCTATGGTCTGTCGGCCCAGACGCTTGTTGTTCATACTGTGCCACCTCACATGATGGATTTTCCATAGTCTGTCCCAAAGACGGCAAAAATATGAAGCCCGGCAAAGCCGGACTTCGTAATTGCTCTTAAAATTGTGCAGCAAAAACAGCATGGAATACCGGCTTTTTCGCTCACGCATGGAGAGAATACCGGAGTGCGTGTACTTTTGCGGAAACGACGGGCGCAAAAGCTTCCACATCCCGTTGCAAAAGGGGTTCCATCATGTCAACTGGAAGACTGGTTTCAGGATTTCCGACAGGAGCTGATCTTTGCAAAACGCGGAACGGCAACTCTCCGTACACGATGACGGATTCGACCGATATGATTCAGAGCTGTTTACAAAACATTGCCATCCATCAGTTTTTTATACGCAACGAATGCAACCAAACCAGCGTATCCGGGGTATTACAAATAGAAACCCAATCAAGATAAAAAGTCCAATGGTGCTAAGTCAATAGGTTGAGCGAAGAAAAAATCACATCAAATCAGCCCCAAAGCACCCATATGGCAGCGAAAATGGCAACACCAATCTAAGCCCTGCCTGTGCAGTTTTCAAAAACAGGGCTGTGGTTACCGATGAGGTCAACTCACCGGTCGTTATACAGGCGGTTGTCCTTCAGCAGCCGAAAGACCAACCGAACCAGTTTTCTGGCAGTTAAAGCGAGTGCGCGTCTGTGCTGGCCTTTTGTGACCTCGTGGTACTTGAGGTCATAATACCCTCCGCGGAGAGCGGGTATTCCGGCGCCAGCAACTGCTGCGCCGTGCTCTCACGCTGCAAGCGCGCAATCCTGCTCGCTGTCTCGAACTGGAAGCATGTGCGCTTCCGGCAGCGTTGCGTGCAGCGGGAGCTCCGGCTTTAAAACCATGGAAACCCCATGCAACACCCTCTTTTTGATACAGCGTAGCATGGAAAATGGCGGCAGAAAAGGCGGTTAGCGGCGTCTAATGTTCCAAAAATCGCTGTACAAGGGACCGCGTGCGTGGTATAATTCAAATTTAATGGAAAAACGGAATTCTTAAATGCGAGGTGCAAGATGAACGAGGAAATGCGGACCTTTGGCTATCTCTGTCCCGCCTGCGGGCAGACGGTGATGGCTGCCCGGTCTATTTTTGCGCTGGAGGCGTCCAACGCCGAGGTGGCCTGCCCGTGCGGAAAATCCGCGCTGCGGGTCGAGTTTGACGGCGAGCGCTATCGGATGAATGTCCCCTGCGGCATCTGTGGGGAGACCCATGTGGCTGTCTGTCGTCCGGAGCAGGTGCTCCACGGCGCCACGGCGCTGGGCTGCGCCAAGACGAAGCAGTTTTGCGGCTTTTTCGGCCCCGAGGGCACGGTGGAGAAAAACCTGCGGGAGCTTGCCGTTGTAGCGGAAAAAGAACAGCAGGAGGGACAGGACGCTTCCGCGTTTGTGGACAGCGTCATCATGTACGAGATTCTCTCCGAGCTCAAGGAGATCGCCGCCCGGGAGCAGGGGATCACCTGCGGGTGCGGCAGTCGGAACTACGGGATGGAGATCAGGCGTTCCGCTGTGGATCTGGTGTGCCGGGACTGCGGGGCAAAGCTGCGGATTCCCGCTGCCACAGACCGGGATCTGGATGACCTCTGCTGCCATATGAAGCTGAAAATTCCCGGCAAGGCGTGAGGTCTTTCGGAAAACGAACGCGGCGAAAGGCCTTTACCCACGGGGGTAGAAAGGATGTGACGAGAGCATGATCTCGCTTTTGGCCCGGATTTTTATTCGGGATCGCTCGGGAGAACAGAGCGTTCGCAAGGCCTATGGAGTTCTGTGCGGTGCGGTTGGCATTGGGCTTAACGTGCTGCTGTTTATCGGGAAGTTTTTTGCCGGAACGATCTCCGGCTCCATCGCGATCACGGCGGACGCATTCAATAACCTCTCGGACGCCGGGTCCTCCTTCGTGACGCTGCTGGGCTTTCAACTGGCGGGGCAAAAGCCGGATACCCAGCATCCCTTCGGGCATGGGCGCATTGAGTATCTCTCGGGGCTTGCGGTCGCCATGTTCATCTTCATCATGGGCTTTGAGCTGGCCAAATCCTCTCTGGATAAAATTCTGCATCCGGCGGCGGTGGAATTCAGCGGACTGGTCCTTGCAATTTTGTGCGTTTCCATCGCGGTGAAGCTCTATATGTTCTACTATAACAGCCGTCTGGGAAAGAAACTCAATTCCACCGCCATGCACGCCACGGCGTTGGATTCCCTCAGCGACAGCGTTGCGACCACGGCGGTGCTTGCCGCCACGCTGGTTGGAAAATTCACCGGCTGGAAGATTGACGGCTGGTGCGGCATTTTGGTGGCGGTGTTCATTCTGTGGTCCGGAATCAGCGCCGCAAAGGACACGATCAACCCGCTGCTGGGTTCCCCGCCCACGGCGGAATTTGTCTCGCGCATCCGCCGGCTCGTCATGGCGCATGAGGGCATTTTGGGCATTCACGATCTCATTGTCCACGATTACGGCCCCGGGCGGGTCATGATCTCCCTCCATGTGGAGGTTCCGGCGTCGGAAAACGTGCTGGAGCTGCACGATGAGATCGACAATGTGGAAAAGGAGCTGCGGGAGAAGCTGGGCTGCGAGGCGGTCATCCACATGGACCCCATCATCACGGACGACGGCGTCACCGAGGAAACCCGCGAGCGAGTGGCTGCCTTGATCCACTGCATCGATGATGAGATCAACATCCATGATTTTCGGATGGTGGCCGGACCCACCCATACCAACGTGATTTTTGACGTGGTGGTTCCGTTCAAATTTCGCCTGAGCGATGCGGAAGTGGAAAACAAGGTGAAAACCGCTGTGCGGACACTGGACGGAAACTATTACGCCGTCATTCGCGTGGAGCGATCCTATACATAATTCCACGACGGCAAAACGGCCCTCTGAGACAAGCGCCTCAAAGTAAAAAAAGCGGCTCGCGGGCGCAGATTGCGACCTGTGCGGCGACAGATTCACATGGAAAATTCCGGCAGGCATCCGATAGGATGTCTGCCGGTTTGTTTTTAGGCAGGATGCTCCAGACAAAATGTGCCCCAACTTCACCTCTGAGGGCTCCGTTCCGTAAGCGTCAAACGGGCAGGAAAAAGCGGGCTCGCCAAAGTAGGCAAGCCCGCAG
>CAZKMN010000041.1:0-11194 GCA_964553905.1 uncultured Oscillibacter sp. | reverse complement strand
AGAGCCGCCGATCCAGCTTTTGGACCGGGCCGACGCCGCGCTGTATCGCGCCAAGCAGGAAAAAGGCCGGATTTGTTTTGAGGATCTGTTATAAAAAAAGGACGCCGTTCCAAACGGCGTCCTTTTTTATAGTCTCGCTTCTTTTTCGTCCGCATACCAAAGGTTCCATGTCTGGCGATAGATCGCGGCGGTTTCCTCGGTGTGGCACACCATTCGCACCCGGCGCGGCAGCGGATGACTGTCCAGATGGGTCATGATCGCCCGCAGCGCCACCGTTGCCGCCAGCGCCGTGGGGTAACCGTAAGCCCCGGTGGAAATAGAGGGAACATCCAGCGTTTGGATGCCGTGTTCCTCCGCCAGCAGCAGGCAGGAGCGATAGCAGGAGACCAGCTGCGCTGCCTCGCCATCATTTCCGCCCCGCCAGATAGGTCCCGGCGTGTGCAGCACATAGCGGGCGGGGAGACAAAATCCCTCCGTCAGCTTGGCCTTTCCGGTTTCACAGCCACCCAGCGCCCGGCAGGCTTCTAAAAGTCCCGGTCCTGCGGCCCGGTGGATCGCTCCATCCACACCGGACCCGCCCAGCAGCGTGGTGTTCGCCGCATTGACGATCGCCTCTGCATCGGACTTTGTGAGATCACCCACCAAAATTTCAAATCGCCTCATATGTCGCCCGTCTCTCTTTCTTTGTTGCGCTCAGGCTTTTGCCAAATAGCTCCGGCAAACGCGGTTCGCCTTTTCGGAAAGCGCTTCCTCGTCCACGCCCACCAGATGCCCTTCCTGCACAACGACCTTTCCCGCCACTACGGTGTAATCCACCGGAGCACGCAAGCCGATAGTCGCCAGTGCGTCTGCCGGACTGGCCTCTGCGCCCACCAGCTCCAGTCGTCGGCTGTCCACCAAAAAGAGGTCCGCACACTTTCCGACCTCCAGCGAGCCGATGTCCGACCGCCCCAGCAGACGCGCGCTGCCCCGGGTGGCCATTTTCAGCACCTGATAGCCGCTGGGAGCCGCCTTGCTGGATTGCAGCCGATGGAGCAAATAGCAAACCCGCAGCTCCTCCAAAAGAGAGGACCCGTCGTTGGAGGCAGAGCCGTCCACAGCCAGACCCACCGGAACGCCCAGCTTGAGCATCTCGGGAATCCGGGCCACGCCGGAGGAAAGCTTCATGTTGGAAATGGGGCAGTGGGCCACGCCGGTCCCTGTCCCGGCCAGCTTTTGCAGTTCCTCATCATTGAAGTGGATGCCGTGGGCAAACCACACGTCATTCCCCGTCCAGCCCAGTTTTTCCATGTACTCCAGCGGACGCACGCCGTATTTTTCCAGCATGTAACGCTCTTCGTCTTTGGTTTCGCAGAGGTGTGTATGCAGCCGCACACCGTACTGCCGGGCCAATAGAGCGCTTTGCCGCAGCAGCTCCGCAGAAACGGAAAACGGCGAGCAGGGCGCCAGAACGACCTGATGCATAGAGCCGAGCTTTGGATCATGATACGTTTCAATCGCCTGCGCGGAGGATTTCATAATCTCATCCACCGTCTGCACAACGCTGTCCGGCGGCAGACCTCCATCCTTGCGAGAGAGGTCCATGCTGCCCCGGGAGGCGACCATCCGCACCCCCAGCGTATCCGCCGCGGCAAACTGCGCCCCCAGCAGATCTCCCGCGCCCGTGGGGAACACATAGTGGTGGTCAAAGCAGGTGGTGCAGCCGTATTTCATCAGCTCCCCCAGCCCGGTCATAGACGAGAGAGACACCACCTCCTCGTCCAATCCCTTCCAAATTTCATATAGAGTGGTGAGCCAGTCAAACAGCTCCAAATTTTGCACCTGCGGCAAATTTCGAGAAAAAACCTGATAGAGATGGTGATGCGTATTCACCAGTCCCGGATAACACCAAAAATGCGTTCCATCGATCACACGATCCGCCCTTTGGGGCAAATTGGGGCCGATGGCTCGAATCAAGCCATCCTCACAAAAAACATCCACGCGCTCCAGCATCCGATCCTGCTCGTCGCAGGTCACCAGTGCGCGAAGGTTTCTCAGCAGCAAAGTGGCCATGACATCACGCTCCTTTCAGGGCCTAGTATACGGGGTTTTGGGAAAAAGGTCAACTTTTCTTCCGTTTTTCCCAGAAAACATCTTGCGAAAACGAAACCGGTATGGTATGGTCTAAATATATAAAAAATGTCTGCCAGTGGTGGACATGTTTGGAGAAAGGAATGAAAACGATGCTGGACATTTTTGATATTTTGGGTCCCGTGATGGTGGGCCCCTCCAGCTCCCATACGGCGGGAGCTGTGCGGATCGGCAGCATGGCCCGAACTCTGCTGGGCAGCCAGCCAGTCAAGGCGGATATTGGGCTCCACGGTTCTTTTGCAGAGACCGGACAGGGCCACGGCACAGACAAGGCTCTGGTCGCCGGTCTTCTGGGAATGCGTCCGGATAATTTGGATATTCCCCGCAGTTTTGAGATTGCCAAAGAGCAGGGCTTGGAATTCACGTTCCAGACCGTGCAGTTGCGGAACGCCCATCCCAACACGGCGATCCTCACAGTGGAGGACGCCGCTGGAAAGCGTCTGACAGTTCAGGCCGTTTCTCTGGGCGGTGGGCGCATCCGGGTGGACAAGCTCAACGGCGTGGAGGTCAACTTCACCGGCGCTTACAACACGCTCGTCGTCCGCCATCAGGACGTGGCGGGTGAGCTCTCCCGCATCACCAACGAATTAGCCGTAGGCGGCGTCAACATCGCCAACATGAGCCTTTGCCGCAACCGGCGCGGCGGCGATGTGCTGACGGTGATCGAAACGGACGAAAAGCTCCGCCCCGACGTGGTAGAGCGCATTGGAAAGCTCTATTGCGTCCACGACATCACCTACTACGAAAAGGAGGAGCTTTAAGATGGCACTGGATTCTATTCAGGAAATTCTAGACCGGGTCGAGCAGACCCAGAAGCCCTTCTGGCAGGTCATACTGGAAACAGACGCGGACGAGCGTCAGGTGAGTTTGGAGAACTCTCAGGCGCGGATGCGGACCACTTGGCTCGCCATGCTGGACTCTGTGGACTCTTACCAGAGCGACCGTCGCTCAGTCAGTGGTCTGGTGGGCGGCGACGGGCAGCGTATGCGCGCTTACGCAGAGAAAAGCGAAACCCTGTGCGGCTCTTATTTGCAGGAAGTGATCGCCACCGCGCTGTGCGTGGGCGAATCCAACGCCTGCATGTGCAAAATTGTGGCGGCGCCCACCGCAGGTGCCTGCGGCGTTCTTCCCGCCGTGCTGGTTCCTCTTTATAAGAGTGGAAAAGCGGAAGAGGAAGACATTCTCAAAGCCCTGTACGTCGCCTCCGGAATCGGCGCTGTGATCGCTTTCCGCGCCTGTATCGCAGGCGCCGCTGGCGGATGTCAGGCCGAGATCGGCTCCGCCTCCGCTATGGCCGCCGGCGCGCTGACGGCTCTGCGGGGTGGAAACGCCGTTCAGATCGGCAACGCTGTCGCCATGGCCCTGAAAAACTTGATGGGCCTTGTGTGCGATCCTATCGCCGGCTTGGTGGAAGTTCCCTGCGTCAAGCGCAACGTGGTCGGCGCCGTGAACGCCATTAGCTGTGCAGACATGGCTCTGGCTGGTGTGGAAAGCCGCGTACCGGTGGATCAGGTCATCGACTGCATGGGCGATGTGGGTCGCAGAATGCCTATGGAATTCCGGGAAACCGCTCTGGGCGGTCTTGCCGTGACTCCCTTCGGGCAAAGCATCAAGGAAGCCATGGCCCACTCCTGATCTCTCCTTAAAAATCATTTCATAAAAAGCGTCCCAGTGGTTTGAAAAAGATTTCAAACCACTGGGGCGTTTTTGCGTGACGCGTAAGTCGAGAGCGCCAAGAAAGGGTGAAAAAGAAAAGCGCAAACTGTCGAATTTGTCAATTGCAGGCGGACAGCAAATTTTGTACAATAGGTATGACCTTAGTGGTACTACCTTTTGCGCCCAATCAGGGCTGCAAAATGATGAGGTGAATTCTATGAGCACTCAACCGACCCAGTCCAAGACGATCCGCGCTCAGCTTTTAAACGATATGCGTGAAGGCGCCTATTCCGCCTGTGAGCGGCTCCCCCGGGAAAGCGTTCTGGCTGAAAAGCTCGGCATCAGCCGCACACAGCTCCGGGACATTCTGGCGTCCTTGGAGCGGGAGGGTTTCATCACCCGTCGGCACGGCGTTGGCACCATTATCAATCGCCACGTCCTGAATGTCCAGACCCGGATGGACATTGAAGTGGAATTTCTGGACATGATCCGCCAAAACGGTTATGAGCCGGGCGTTGCGTTTGTGCGTGTCTCCGACGGTGTGGCAGACAAGCAGATCGCCTCCCAGCTCCACATTGCGGAGGGATCGCCCGTGCTTTGCGTCTCCCGCCTTTGCACAGCGGACGGCAAACCCGCCATCTACTGCGAGGACGTGGTGGAAAAGGCGCTGGTCAAGGGCAGCTACACCGTGTCCGATCTGCGCCTGCCGATCTTCCACTTTTTACAGCAATTTTGCGGGATCTATCCCTACATGGATCTCACGGATATCCGTCCCTCCGTGGCGGACGCATCGCTCAGCGAAATTTTTGATCTTCCCATGGGCGCGCCGCTGCTGCATCTGGAGGAAGTGGATTTCGACATCGACGGCAAGCCGGTGTTTTATTCCAAAGAATATTTTGCAGACGGGATCTTCCGCAACACCGTCATGCGTAAAAAGCTCTAAGAGGAGGTTCTTTGATGAAAAAAGTTGCCGTTATTATGGGCAGCGATTCCGACTGGCCGCAGGTACAGGCGGCCTGTACGCAGCTTTCGGCGTTCTCGATTCCTTACGAGGCCCACATTCTCAGCGCTCACCGCACGCCTGACGCCGCCGCTAATTTTGCCCGGTCTGCCCATGCCAACGGCTTTGGCGTTCTCATCTGCGCGGCGGGCATGGCGGCCCATTTAGCCGGTGCTTTTGCCGCCAACACCACCCTGCCCGTCATCGGCATCCCCATGAAGGGCGGCGCCATGGACGGTCTGGACGCGCTGCTGTCCACCGTCCAGATGCCAAGTGGAATTCCGGTAGCCACCGTGGCCATCGGCGGGGCCAAAAACGCCGCCGTATTAGCCGCTCAGATTCTGGCTGTCTCCGACGAGAGCCTCTGCCACAAGCTGGAGGCGCAACGCGCTGACATGGCAACTCAAATTTCCGAAAAAGAAGCTCGCTTGCAAGTCGAACTAAACTCAATCAACCACTGATAAGGAGGACATCCAACATGGAAAAGCTGGAACAGGTTTACGAGGGCAAGGCCAAGAAAGTATTCAAAACTGATGATCCAGAGCTGTATATCGTGGATTACAAGGACGACGCCACCGCGTTCAACGGTCTGAAAAAGGGCACCATCGTGGGAAAAGGCGTCATCAATAACCGGATGACCAACCGCCTGATGGTCAAAATGGAGCAGGCAGGCATTCCCACTCACTTCGTCAAGGAGCTCAGCGAGCGGGAGACGCTGGTGAAAAAGGTTGCTATCGTGCCGCTGGAAGTCATCATCCGCAACATCTCCGCAGGCTCCTTTGCCAAGCGCTACGGCGTGTCCGAGGGCATTGTCTTTGACCGGCCCACCATTGAATTCTCCTACAAGAACGACGATCTGGGCGATCCCCTGCTCAACACCTATCACGCCTTGGCGCTGAAGCTGGCCACCGAGGAAGAAATCGACACCATCGAGCGCTATGCGTTTGCCGTCAATGATGTTCTCAAGGCTTTCTGGGCGGAATGCGGCGTGACACTGGTGGACTTCAAGCTGGAATTCGGCAAGCTCTCCGATGGACGCATTGTCTTGGCCGACGAAATCAGCCCCGACACCTGCCGTCTGTGGGACTCCAAAACCCACGAAAAGCTGGATAAAGACCGCTTCCGCCGGGATTTGGGCGGCGTGGAGGACGCTTACGCCGAAATCATGAAACGCCTGCTTGCCCATGATGCAGACTGACGCAGGAATGAGCGCGGGCAGCGCTATGGCGCAAGAGCGCCACATTCATGAAGAATGCGGCGTGTTTGGCGTGTACTCCCGCACCGCCACTGAAGTGGCCTCCCTTGCATACTACGCGCTCTATGCCTTGCAGCACCGCGGGCAGGAGAGCGCCGGCATCGTGGTGAATGACGACGGCGTCTTTTCCGCCTACCGGGATGTGGGTCTTGTGAACGAGGTCTTCCCCCCTCAGCGTCTAGCGGCGCTGGGGACCGGCAACATCGCCGTGGGTCATGTGCGCTACGGCACCACCGGAACCGACAACAAGCTCAACGTCCAGCCCATCGTGGTCAACCACCACAAGGGCCGCATGGCGCTGGCGCACAACGGAAATCTCACCAATTCTCAGGAGCTGCGGGAAGAATTGGAGAGCAAAGGCTCTATTTTCCAAACCACCACGGATTCCGAGGTCATCTCCTACATCATCGTGCAAGAGCGGCTGCACACCTCCTCCATCGAAGAGGCCATTTCGGCCGCCATGGATCGAATCGTGGGGGCTTATTCTCTTGTCATTTCCTCCCCTTCCAAGCTCATTGCCGCCCGGGACCCCAACGGCTTTCGCCCACTTTGCATGGGCAAGCTGAAAGACGGCGCCGTGGTCTTTGCGTCAGAGAGCTGCGCGCTGGATGCCATCGGCGCCAAGTTTGAGCGGGACATTCTGCCCGGCGAGATCGTGGTCGTGGACCACACCGGCATCAAAAGTCACACAGAGCATTGCGGCAAGACGCCGAGGAAATTATGCGTCTTTGAATTCATCTACTTTGCCCGCCCGGACTCCGTGATCGACGGGTCAAGCGTGCACGTTGCCCGGCAGAGAGCCGGTGCATTCCTCGCGCTGGAGCATCCCGTGCAGGCCGACATCGTCATTGGCGTTCCGGACTCCGGTCTGGACGCGGCGCAGGGCTATGCCCGTCAATCCGGCATTCCGTACGGCATGGGCTTTATCAAAAACAAGTACATCGGCCGCACGTTCATCTCCCCCACGCAGGCCATGCGGGAAAACGAGGTCGGCATCAAGCTCAATCCCATCCGTTCGGTGGTGGAGGGCAAGCGGGTCGTGCTGATCGACGACTCCATTGTCCGGGGTACCACCTGCCGCCGGACCATCGACCTTTTGCGCCGGGCAGGTGCAAAAGAGATCCACATGCGGGTCAGCGCGCCGCCCTTTGTGGCCGCGTGCTACTATGGCACAGACATTGACGACCCCGGAAAGCTCATTGCCAACAACCACTCTGTTGAGGAAATTGCCCGCATCATCGGCGTGGATTCTCTGGGCTATCTCAGCTTAGAGGATGTGGTGAAGCTGGCCGACAACACCCAGAGCGGCTTTTGTACCGCCTGCTTTGGCGGCGGCTATCCCACGCCCGTGCCAAAGCCCGGCGGAAAAGACCGCTTTGAGTGCAAGATCAGTGAAAGGGAGGAAAACAAAGATGCGTAGTTTTTCCGACAGTTACCGCGCCGCCGGCGTTAATATTGAGGCCGGATACGAGGGCGTGAAGCTCATGCGCCAGCACGTTCAGCGCACGCTGATCCCCGGCGTTGTCTCCGATATCGGCGGCTTTGGCGGGCTGTTTGCCCCCCAGCTTTCCGGCATGCGGGAGCCTGTGCTGGTCTCCGGCACTGACGGCGTCGGCACCAAGCTGCGGATTGCACAGCTTATGGACAAACACGACACCGTGGGCATCGACTGCGTGGCCATGTGCGTCAACGACATCATCTGCTGCGGCGCAAAGCCTCTGTTTTTTCTGGACTACATTGCCATCGGCAAAAACGAGCCGCAAAAGGTGGCGGACATTGTCTCCGGCGTAGCAGAGGGCTGTGTGCGCTCCGGCTGCGCTCTTATCGGCGGAGAAACTGCCGAGCACCCCGGCGTGATGCCGGCAGAGGACTATGATCTGGCCGGTTTTTCCGTCGGCATTGTGGACAAGTCCCGAATTTTGGACCGCAGCGCCATGCGCCCCGGCGATGTGATTCTGGCTCTGCCCTCCTCCGGCATCCACTCCAACGGCTACTCACTGGTTCGCAAGATCTTCAACGTGGAGCATGCCAATCTGGAGCTTTACTCCGATGAGCTGGGCCAGACGCTGGGCGAAGCGCTGCTCACCCCCACCTGCATTTACGTCAAGCCGGTCCTTGCCTGCATGGAGGCCGTGACACTCAAGGGCGTCAGCCACATCACCGGCGGAGGCTTTTACGAAAATGTCCCCCGCTGTCTTCCGGACGGTCTCTCCGCTAAAATCCAACTCTCTGCCATTCAAATTCCGCCCATTTTCCAGATGCTTCAATCCACGGGCGGCATTTCCTCCCGGGAGATGTTCAACACCTACAACATGGGCGTTGGCATGATCGTGATCGTTTCTCAGGAGCAGGCCGACCGTGCGCTGACCGCTTTGCGGGAAACCGACTGTGCCGCCTATCCCATCGGCGAACTTGTGGAGGGCGACGAGCAGGTGGTTTTATGTTAACCAAGTGTCGCATTGCCGTACTTGTCTCTGGCGGTGGAACCAACTTGGAGGCGCTTTTGTGCGCGCAGGAGGGCGGCGAGCTGCCCCACGGGGAAATCGTGCTGGTGTGCGCCAGCAATCCGGACGCTTACGCCCTGACCCGAGCCCGGCAGCACGGCGTGACCGCCGCCGCCGTGGATCGCAAGGCGCTGACTCAGACCGGTTTTGAAGCGGAGCTGACACGGCAGTTGCGAGAAGCGCAGGCAGATGTGGTGGTTTTGGCCGGATTTCTCTCCATTTTGTCCGCAGATTTTGTCCACCAATGGCCGGAGCGCATCATCAACATCCATCCCTCGCTGATCCCCGCATTTTGTGGCAAGGGCTATTACGGCCTGAAGGTCCACGAGGCCGCCTTACAGCGCGGCGTGAAGCTGACCGGGGCCACCGTCCATCTGGTAAACGAAATTCCGGACGGCGGACGGATTTTACTGCAAAAAGCGGTGGAGGTCCTGCCGGACGACACGGCTGAGCGCTTGCAGCGCCGGGTGATGGAGCAGGTGGAATGGGTGCTTCTGCCTCAGGCTGTCGAGCTGTTATGTAAACAAATTTCCGAAAGTTGAGGTATTCTTCCATGAAAGAACTGGAATTGAAATATGGCTGCAACCCCAATCAAAAGCCCTCCCGCATTTTTATGCGAAACGGTGCGGAGCTGCCCATCACCGCGCGAAACGGCAAGCCCGGCTACATTAACTTTTTGGATGCGTTCAACTCCTGGCAGTTGGTCCGGGAATTGAAAATCGCCACCGGTCTGCCCTCCGCCGCCAGCTTTAAGCACGTCTCCCCCGCCGGCGCCGCCGTGGGGCTGCCGCTGAGTGATGTGGACCGTCGCATGTACTTTGTGGACGACGCGGAAACGCTCTCGCCCATCGCCTGCGCCTATATCCGCGCCCGGGGAGCCGACCGCCTGTGCTCCTACGGCGACTGGGCAGCTCTTTCCGATGTGTGCGACGCAGCCACCGCCCGCTATCTTAAATACGAGGTCAGCGACGGCATCATTGCCCCCGGTTACACCGATGAGGCACTGGAAATTTTGAAAACGAAGAAAAAAGGCAACTACAATGTGGTGGAGATCGCCCCCGCCTATGTGCCCGAAGCGCAGGAATACAAGGATGTGTTCGGCATCACCTTCCAGCAGGGGCGCAACAACTTCGTCATTGACAAGGCTCTGCTGGGCAACATCGTTACAGAAAACAAGGCTCTCCCCAAGGAGGCCCAAATTGACCTCATCGTCTCTCTCATCACCTTGAAATACACCCAGTCCAACTCCGTTTGCTATGTGAAGGACGGGCAGGCCATCGGCGTGGGCGCAGGCCAGCAAAGCCGCATCCACTGCACCAGACTGGCGGGGCAAAAAGCGGACAACTGGTATCTTCGCCAGCATCCCAAGGTCCTCTCCCTGCCGTTTATCGACGGCATTCGCCGTCCCGACAGAGATAACGCCATCGACATCTACACCTCCGAGGAATGGGAGGATCTCCTTGCGGACGGCGTGTGGCAGCAGACCTTTACCGAAAAGCCCCAGCCCCTCACGCGGGAGGAAAAGCGGGACTGGATCGCCACCCAGTCCGGCGTCAGCGTGGGAAGCGACGCGTTTTTCCCCTTTGGCGACAATGTGGAACGGGCCCGCAAAAGCGGTGTTGCATACATCGCAGAGCCCGGTGGAAGCATCCGGGACGACCATGTGATCGCCACAGCCAACAAGTACAACATGACCATGTGCTTTACCGGAATGCGGCTTTTCCATCATTAAAAAAGCGCGAAACGCTCTGCGTTTTGCCGGATGTTTTCTGAATTTTTGCCAAGGAGGAGCATGATGAATCTTCTCGTAGTGGGCGGCGGCGGTCGCGAACACGCCATCATCCAAAAGCTGAACGAAAATCCCGCAGTAGAGACGATCTACGCCCTGCCGGGTAACGGCGGCATTGCCGCCGACGCCGTATGCGTCCCGGAGATCAAGGCCACGGACATTGAGGGCATTGTGGACTTTGCAGTCCGCCACAGCGTCGACTTTGCCGTGGTGGCGCCGGACGATCCGCTGGCAAAGGGCTGTGTGGATGCGCTGCACAAGGTCCACATTCCCTGCTTCGGTCCCAACGCGGCGGCGGCGCGGATTGAGAGCAGCAAGGTTTTTTCCAAGAACCTGATGCAAAAATACCACATCCCCACCGCCCGCTATGCAGTCTTTCACGATCCTTCCAGCGCGCTTTCCTATCTTTGCCGCGCCGACTTCCCCATTGTGATCAAAGCCGACGGTCTGGCGCTGGGCAAGGGCGTGGTAATCGCCCAAAGCTTTGACGAAGCGGAGCAGGCTGTCCGGGCCATGATGGAAGATCGGATCTTCGGCGCGTCCGGCAGCGAGATCGTGGTGGAGGAATTTCTCACTGGGCCGGAGGTCTCCGTTCTGGCGTTTACCGACGGCACCGCCATTGCCCCCATGGTCTCCTCCATGGACCACAAGCGCATCGGAGACGGCGATGTAGGCCCCAACACCGGCGGCATGGGAACGGTCGCTCCCAACCCCTTTTATACGGATGACATTGCCCGTGTCTGCATGGAGACGATCTTTCTGCCAACTCTGGCAGCCATGCGGGCAGAGGGCTGCCCGTTCAAGGGCTGCCTGTACTTCGGGCTGATGCTGACAGCGGACGGCCCCAAGGTCATCGAATA
>CAZKMN010000040.1:0-11263 GCA_964553905.1 uncultured Oscillibacter sp. | reverse complement strand
CCCGCGCCCTTGCCGTAAAACATCACCTCGCCGGTGGCGTTTCCGCGCACCACTACCGCGTTAAAAACATCCTCAACGCCGGAGAGCGGATGATCCGTCGACACCAGATGAGGCGCCACATAAGCCGTGCGGTCGCCGCCAAGACGGACTGCCCGTCCCACCAGCTTGAGGCGAAAGCCCGCTCTCTCCGCAATCTTCACGTCCTCTAGCGACACGCCGGAAATTCCCTCCATGGGCACCATCTCCGGGTCCACCTGCCGACCGAAAGCCAGATCTGCCAGGATGCAGGTTTTGCGTCCGGCATCGATGCCCTCCACATCCGCCGTGGGGTCCGCTTCGGCGTAACCTTTTTCCTGTGCCTCCCGCAAAGCGTCCTGAAAGGAAGCGCCAGCGCGGACCATGCGCGTGAGAATATAGTTTGTCGTGCCGTTCAAAATGCCGTAAACCTCATCAATGCGGTTGGCTGCCATGCACTGTGTCAACGGGTGCAAAACAGGGATTCCGCCGCCAACGCTGGCTTCAAAGAGGTAATTCACTCCCTTTTTGCGGGCCAGCGCCAACAGTTCGCAGCCCTTTTCCGCCACCAACTGCTTGTTGGCTGTGACCACATGTTTTCCTGCTTCCAATGCCCGACGGGTATATGTATAGGCAGCATCCACGCCGCCGATCGTCTCCACCACAACCCGGATATCGTGATCCTCTTCGATCTTGCGAAAATCGTCTGTCATCAGCTGGCGATACGGACCATCCTGAAAATGGCGAACCAGAACCGTCTTGACTTGCAGCGGCTCCCCCAGCTTGCGCTCAATCTGTCTGGAATTTTCCGCCACTACCTTGGCAACGCCGGTCCCCACCGTCCCAAGGCCCATAATTGCGATCTGAATCATGTCCCGCTCCTCTTTTTCTTTTGGTTCTTCAGCCAAATCAGCCGGCTAAGATCTCAAATTTCACCACGCCCTCCAGACAGAGCACCTCGGCGAGAAGCTGTTCCAGCGTCTCATCCATCTCAGAGGTCTCCGCGGAAATCGTCACAGCCGCACAGCCGTTGGTGGGAATGCTCTGATTGATGGTCAAAATATTGGCGCCGGATTGGGCAAACACAGACAAAACCCGGGAAAGAACGCCGGAAGTATCCTTCAACATGGCATAAAACGTAATGATGTGTTCCGCCTTCATGTCGTTAAAGGGCTGCACAAAATCCTTGTACTTATAAAAGGCGCTGCGGCTGATTCCAACCTGTTTTGTAGCCGCTCCCACCGTCTCCACCTCGCCGGTCTGCATCATCCGCTTGGCCTCTGCCACCTTGATAAAAATCTCCGGCAGCGCCTCTGCCGCAACAATATAGTACTTAATCTCTCTAGCCATTTAGTCCGCCTCCTACGGTCATTTGTCCTTACATGTCGTTCATGGTAACACAAATTGAAAGGGGATGCAACCAAAAGCGCAGAATTTCCTTTGGAAAAAATGGGGAAAGTTGCGTCCGTTCCGCTGCCTTTGGTGGGCAAACTGCCCTGTTTGGGTAAAAAAGGCGTCCGGCCGATTGGCCGGACGTCCGTATGGCGTCGGTCAGGGTTCCGCCTGATAAACAGCCTTCATTCCCTTATAAGTCTCATAGCAGTCCAGCTTTGCCACGGTTTCAAACGGCGCATGCATGGAAAGCACCGGCACTCCCGCGTCCAGCGTGGTAATGTTGCGATTAGCCATATACATCGCCACCGTTCCGCCGCCGCCAGCATCCACCTTGCCCAGCTCCGCAATCTGCCAGATGACGCCGGCCTTGTCAAAGAGGTTCCGAACATAGGCCACCGTCTCGGCGTTGGCGTCGGAAGCGCCGGATTTTCCCCGGGCGCCGGTATACTTGCAAAGGCCCACGCCGTAGTTCAAATAGGCGGAATTGCGCTTTTCAAAGACCTCGGAAAAGTTCGGGTCAAATGCCGCCGTCACATCTGCGCTGAGGCAGAAGGACTGCTCAAAGCACACCCGCAGCGGCACATTTTGCGTCTCGCAAAGGTCGGCCATAAACGTGTCGAACGCAGCGGACTGCATACCCGTCACGCCGTCGGAGCCGATCTCCTCCTTGTCCGCCAGCATACAAACAGCCGTCTTAGCGGGGGTCTTTTCCAGATCCAAAAGCGCTTTGAATGCCGCAAAACCGCAGACGCGGTCATCGTGTCCGTAAGCGCCGATCATAGAGCGATCCAGCCCGATATCGCAGGCATTGACCGCCGGAACGGCCTCCAACTCGGCTGAGGTAAAATCGTCCTCCGTGATGCCGTACTTCTCATGAAGAAGCTGCATGACTGCCAGCTTCACCCGACCGGTATCGTCCTCATCCCCAATGGGGCGGCTGCCCAGCAGCAGATTGAGCGTCTCACCGGGCACCGCTTCCGCCAGCGTCTTTTTATTCTGCTCCATCCCAAGGTGGGGCAGCAAATCGGTGATGACCAGCCGGGGGTCCCCCGCATCGGCACCGATATTCACAGACACCGTCTCGCCCGAACGCAAAACGACCACGCCATGGAGCTCCATGGGAATGGTGACCCATTGATATTTGCGGATGCCACCGTAATAATGCGTCTTAAAATACGCCAGCTCCCCATCCTCAAAAAGGGGATTGGGCTTGAGATCCAGCCGAGGAGAATCCATATGAGCGGCGGCAATCTGCGCGCCCGCGGACAGGGGCTTTGTGCCCATATGGGCCAGCATGACGGCCTTGTTCCGATTGCAGAAATAGACCTTGTCGCCACTTTGCAGGTCCATGCCGCGCACATAGGGCCGATAGCCCGCCCGTTCTGCCATGCGGACGATCTCCGCTGCACAGAGGCGCTCCGTTTTTCCGGCGTCCAGAAACGCCATATACTCGGCGCAATAGGCGTCCATCGCCGCTTTTTCAGACGCAGCAACGAGGTCATAGCCGTTCTTTTTTGTGGAAAGAAGTTTCTTTTTCAGTTCCTTCATCGCATCAGACATTGTGTTTTCCTCCTTATGCGGCCATCCGCCGCCTCATGTCGGTCGATTTATATGGTGCTAGGATGCCCGCCGAATGTGCTCCCATCCGGCAAGATGCTCGCATCCTGCTCGGTCTGTTGTTTTTTTTCGCGGACCTGTTCAATCAGCTTGGCAAAGAACACCGCCGCCTCTTTTTCAAAGGCCTCCGCAGTTTCCGCACTCTTATTGAGCTCAAAATCACATTTTCCGCGGTAGAATTCATCGGGCTTTTGCGCGGAGATCCGCAGTCTCGCGTACTGCTCCGTAATCCCGTCCCTCGCCATAATCCGCCGTACCCGCAGCTCCATGGGGCTGGTGATCGCCACCGTGCAATCGCACAGCGCATCCAGTCCGCCCTCCAGCAAATTGATCGCGTCCACCGCAAAAATCCGATGGGACTCATCGGCCAAACGGCGGCGCAGTTCCGGGCGCATAAACTGATAGACAATGCCGTTGAGTTGCTCCAGCCGGTCCTTGTCGCTGAAAACCTCCTGACCCAGCCGCTGGCGATCCAACGCGCCGTCCGCGCGAAAAACGCCGGGGAAAGACGCGCTGATGGCGCTTTTAAGCGCCGCATCCGTCTCCAACATCTGGTGATAGACCGCGTCGCAATCCAAAACCAT
Source organism: uncultured Oscillibacter sp. (assembly GCA_964553905.1). Classification (GTDB taxonomy): domain Bacteria; phylum Bacillota; class Clostridia; order Oscillospirales; family Oscillospiraceae; genus Oscillibacter. The sequence goes on along the minus strand of CAZKMN010000040.1, from coordinate 7,652 downwards.
GCCGCCCAGCGCTTTTACCGCCCGCAGCGCGCTGGTTTTTCCTGCGCCGGTTCCGCCGGTGATGCCCAGCACCACAGGCTCGGCGTCCGCCTCGATCACATGGAAGCCCGCGGCTTTTTTGAGGCGGTTCCCCACCGCAAGTCCCAGTCCCCGGCTATCGGGACACTGGGCATAAATCTCCGTAACGGCGCTGGCGTCGAAGGTACGAAGCGCATCAAACACCCGCTGGGACTGTGTCAGCTTATCCCCACTGAGGCCCAGCGTATGGACCACCTGCTGGGGAAACAGATCGGCAAATTCGTCAAAGCAAATCACGCCCATTCCGGGCTTTACATGGCGCAAAATCTCCTGTGCCGATTTTCCCGGCGCACCGGTGACCACTGTGACCGGTGCCTTTGGCGCATAGTGACGGTATTTCATACCGGGCGCCTTTGGCTGTTCCCCCGCCGCAAGCGGACGAACCACGGCCTTATCCACGTCGATGTGTCCGATGAGACGCTCCAGATCCTCCAGCGGCAATCCGCCGGGACGCAACAGGCGGGGTGGATCGCAGGTGAGGTCCAAAATGGTGGATTCCACACCCACCGTGCAGGGGCCGCCGTCCACCACACCCTCAATCTTGCCGTCCATATCCTCCAGCACATCCTGCGCGGTAGTACAGCTTGGCCGTCCCGAGGTGTTGGCACTGGGCGCCGCCACGGGGATGCCTGCCTCCCGAATAATGGCGGCAGCCACGGGATGGTCCGGGCAGCGCATAGCCACCGTATCCAGTCCGGCGGTGATAATGTCCGGCACCACATCCCGACGCTTGAGGATCAAGGTCAAAGGTCCCGGCCAAAACTTTCTGGCCAGCACATAGGCCAGCGACGGAATGTCCTTACAATACCGAGGCAGCCACTGTTGTCCCGGGATGGTCAAAATGAGTGGATTGTCCTGAGGTCTGCCCTTGGCCTCAAAAATTCGCTTGACAGCCTCCGGGTCCAGACCGTTGGCAGCCAGACCGTATACCGTTTCCGTAGGAATTCCCAAAAGGCCGCCCTGTCGCAGGATTTGCGCGGCGGCAGATATTTTATCCCCGATCTCTTTTTGCTGTCCCTTGGTGTCACGCAAGTCAAAATATTGTGTTTCCATCTGCTTCGCCTCATATTTCTTTTTGGAGCCTTGCGTTGGAAAAATCCTCTTCCGCTCCATTTTTCAATTTCTCAGCACGGTCCGCCGTTACCAGCGCATCGATCAGCTCGTCCAAATTCCCGTTCAAAATACTCTCGATCTGGTAAAGTGTCAATCCAATCCGATGATCGGTGACTCTCCCCTGTGGGAAGTTATAGGTGCGAATCCGCTCACTGCGATCTCCGCTGCCCACCTGACTTTTTCGCTCCGCAGCGGCAGCGGCGGCTCTGCGAGCCTCGTCCGCCTCACGAAGTCGGGTACGGAGGACCCGCATGGCTTTTTCCTTGTTTTTATACTGACTGCGCTCATCCTGACACTCCACCACCGTGCCCGTGGGCAAGTGGGTGATCCGAATGGCAGATTCTGTCTTATTCACGTGCTGTCCGCCTGCACCGGAGGCGCGATAGGTATCGATCTGCAACTCTTTGGGGTCAATGGTGAACTCCACGTCCTCCGCCTCCGGCAGCACCGCCACAGTCGCGGCGCTGGTGTGAATCCGTCCGCCGGACTCCGTCTCCGGAACCCGCTGGACCCGATGGACGCCGGATTCAAACTTCAGCCGGGAATACACGCCCTGCCCCTCAATGAGCATACTGCACTCTTTGATTCCGCCCAGCTCTGTTTCATTGCAGCTCACCACATCGCATTTCCAGCCCTTACTCTGGGCATACATGGTATACATCCGCAACAACGAGGCGGCAAACAACGCGCCTTCCTCGCCGCCAACGCCGCCGCGCACTTCCATAACCACGCTCCGCTCATCGCTGGGGTCACACGGCAACAACAAAAGCGTGATCTCCTTCTCCAGCTCCTCCAGCATACGGTTTGTCCGCAGGAGCTCCTCCTGCGCCAGCTCCCGCATATCCGAATCGCAAAGCAGCGCCTCTGCCGCAGCGCGTTCTGATTCCGCCCGCTCATAGGCGCGACAGGCCTGCGCCACCGGCCCCAGCTCCTTGACCTCCCGGCTCAGCACTCGCAGCTTGTCTGCATCGCCATACACCGCCGGGTCGCTGAGTTGGGCCTGCAAGTCCTCATATCGTAAGGACAGCGCTTTCCATTTTTCCTGCATCAAGACACTCCCTTCCAAACTTCATGGAACGAAGCGCCGCTAAAGTCTTTGAGAGAGTAGTTCCCGCAGTTGGCGCAAAAACTCCTCCTGCCAAAAAGCATATCCCACCGAGCCACAGCGCAGAGACACCGCGGCCTTGCGAGGATTTTTAACATAGAGGTCCATTTGGTCGTAAACTTCCTCAAATTTTCCCTCGCTGCTGCGCGTGACCACATAGGCCACGCTGCCCAGCTCCCGCCCGTAGCGCTTTAAAAACGTTCGCATCACGGAGCTGCACCGTCCGGCCCAAACAGGCGTGCCTAAAATCACCAGACGGTAGGAGGCGAGCGGCCTTTCTGTTTCAAAATGGGAAAGCGGCTGCGTGGTTTTTCGCATGGCGTCCATCCCGCAGCGCAAATATCCGCGCCAGCCGCCTCGCTCCACCGCGTCCCGCAGCTCCACCACCTCAGCGTCCAGCTCTGCGCCAATCTTCTCCATGGCTTTTTTGGTATTGCCGGATCTGGAATAATAGATACATAATACATCGCTCATGGGCTCTCACCTCTATCGAATATCTAAAATCAGCGTCTTTGCAAGGGCAAATGCCTCTCGCACCTCATAGTTCACCGCAAGGCCTCTCCACGGCAGCCGAGCTGGAATTCCAAATGTGGAAAGCCCCTCGTGTTTTGCCAGCACGCCCGCACGAAACAGGTGGAAGTCGCTGCTTACAACGGCAATCTTTCCATGCGTGAGGTCCACGCCATTGGCTTCCAGCACTGCTTTGGAAAACGCAAAATTTTCCGCCGTATTGGAAGAGCGCTCTTCCAGCAGCAGTTGACTTGCCGGAATTGCCTGTGCCGTCAATGCGCGATACATAGCCCGCGCCTCCGAAACGCTCTCACCGTCCCCCTGCCCGCCCGAGAGGACTGCCGGGGTCTTTGGGTGCTCCCGCAGATAGCGGGCGGCTGCATCAATGCGACTTTGCAGCGTCAAAGATGGCGTGTCTCCGTTGACGCCGGCGCCCAAGACGATCACAGCGTCTGCCTCCGGCGGTTGGATCGCCCCGTCTTTCCCGCTGAGGACAGCCGCCTCCAGCAGTAAAAAAGCGGTAAAGCCCAACGCAACCGTGCAAAGGAAAATACATTTACAGACCTTGAAAAATCCGGATTTTTGAGACAGTTTATTCAGGACAATCCCAGTCACACACAAAAAGCCAAGCATCCAGAAAAGAAATGCCGAAAACCGCATTCCCGGCAGAAAGCGCATGATGCAGCCCGCCAAAAAGCAGCCGCCGACCGCAAATTTTCCAGCGCACACGCTCACATATCCCCCGCTTCTTCGCTGAGGCTTTCCCATTTTTCGTAAAGCGCCTCCAGTGCGGCTTCCTGGCGGGTCTTTTCCTCCAGCAGCTCATTGAGCTTTTCATAATCGCAGGCAGCGCGCTCCATCTCGCCGTCCAGCGCTGTCAGTCGTTCCTCGGCTTTGGCAATGTCCCGCTCGCAGATCGTAAGCTGTCGGCGGGCGGCCTGTTGTGCGCGATTGGCCCGCGGTTTTTCCAAAACGGGCTTTTCCGCCGCCTTTGGCGCTTCCGCTATCCGCCCGCTCTCCTCTTGCGCCTTCATCTGCCGGTACTGTGCAAACCCCATGGGGTAGTCCGTGATCGTACCGTTTTCCAGTTCCCAGATTCGAGTGGCAAACCGATGGATGAAATAGCGGTCATGAGAGACGAACAGCAGCGCCCCGTCATAGGCCTCCACCGCATCTTCGATCCATTCTCGGGATGCAATATCCAAATGGTTGGTGGGCTCGTCCAAAATCAAAAAGTTGATCTCATCATCCATCAGCATGCAAAGCCGCAGGCGGCTCTGCTCGCCGCCGGAGAGCACCGAAACGCTTTTCAGGACATCCTCGCCGCGAAATTCATATGCAGCCAGCCGGTTTCTGGCAGACTGTGCGGAGATTCCCCGCTTGGCCGCCATCACATTTTCCACCAGCGTCCAATCGGGATGCTCGAAGCGGATGATCTGCGGCAGGTAGGCCTCTTTTACCTGAGGGCCTGTTTTGATGCGTCCGTCATCGGGATAGAATTCTCCCACGATCATCTTAATCAAGGTGGATTTTCCCGTCCCGTTGTCGCCGATCAGGGCAATGCGCTCGCCGCCCTCCACCTTGAGGTTAATGCCCGAAAAGAGCTGCTTTTCCCCGAATGACTTGGCGATGTTTCGCAGCGCCAGCACCTCATCACCATGGAATTCCGTGCTGGCAAAGCGAGCGTCCATCTTGCGGGCCTTGGTTGGTTTTTCCGTGGTTCGCATCCGCTCGATACGCTTTTCAATGGAAAATGCCCGCTTGTGCAGCGCATCGTTGCCCATAAACGCCCACAGATGCAGCTTATCCGCCGCCTCGCTCAATTGCGCGATTTTGGCCTGTTCCTTTTCATACTGCTTCATGCGCTCTTGATAGCGGCGCTCTTTTTCCACCGCATAAAAGCTGTAATTCCCGCTGTAAAACTCCGCCTTGCCGTCCGACACCTCGATCACCCGCGTGATAACCCGGTCGAGAAAATACCGGTCATGGGAAATCGCCACCACCGTGCCCTTGAAGCTGCGGATATATTCCTCCAGCCATTCCGTGGCATGGAGATCCAGATGGTTCGTGGGTTCGTCCAACAGCAGGATGTCGGTATCCTCCAGAATCAGTCTGCCCAAATTCACCCGGGTTTTTTCCCCGCCGGACAGACTTTCAAAGAGCTGGCCGCGCTGTGTTTGGGAAATAGACAGTCCGTTGGCCACCTTATTGACCGCCACATCGACATCGTAGCCGCCGAACACCTCAAATTTTTCCGACAGCGCCCCATAGCGCCGCAGCAGCGCAGGTTCGCTCTCGCCGGAGGCCATGCGCGCAGTCAGGCTCTCCATCTCCTGCGCCAGCTTTTGCAGGCGCTCGAAGGCGGTACGGAGCACATCCTCCACGGTATAGCCCGCGGGATAGACAGGGATCTGAGAAATCAGTCCCAGACGGCGGCCCTGTCCCACCTGAACGATGCCCTCGTCATAGTCCAGCTCACCGGTCAAAATTTTAAAAAGGGTGGTTTTTCCGGCGCCGTTTCGGCCCAGCAGTCCCACCCGCTCGCCCTGATCGATCTGGAAAGTCAATCCGTCCAGAACATTTCGTCCCACTTCAAAGGACTTGACCAGACCGTTTACCTGAATCTCAATCATATGCGTGCCGCAGCCGCTCCACCAGCCAGCCGAAATGCATGGCGTGAGACGCCTTAATCAGCATGGCGGTGCGGGGGCCGAGCTGTGCCTTGAGCTCAGCGAGGGCTTCCTCCTTTGTGCCAAAATGCAGCACCGAGCCACCGCTCTGAGCCGTGCCGTCCGCAATTTTCACGGCTTTTTTCCCGATGGCGGCCACAAAATCAATACCAAGCATCGCCGCCAGCGCTCCCATGTTATAATGCGCCTGATCTGTCAGCTCACCCAGCTCGCCCATATCGCCCAGCACAGCGACCTTCCGGTCACAGTCCGTCTTAGCCAAGACCTCCAGCGCCGCCGTGACGGATTGCGGATTTGCGTTGTAGCAATCGTCCAAAATGACCCGATCCTCCGGCAGGCGCAGTACCCGCATGCGGGACCCGGAGGGTTCATACGCCGCGACGCCGCGGACGATCTCCTCATGGTTCAGACCCAGCAGCTCCCCGATGGCGACCGCCATAGAAGCGGAATAAGCCATGTGCTCCCCCGGTGCGGGGATGGTCAGGGCATAAGAATCCCGCTTGGTTGTCACAGTACAGGTGATGCCCTCCACGCCGTGATCCAGAATGTCTCCGATGCGAACCTCGCAATGCTCATTCTGCCCGCAGCGAAGCGTGGTAAATGGCACATCCACCGTATCCAACAGCGCGTCATCCCCGTTGAGAATGGCAACACCACCGGGCTGAAGATGTTCAAAAATCTCACATTTTGCCGCCAAAATTCCCTCTCGGCTGCCCAAATACTCGATATGGGCGTCACCGATATTGGAAATCACCGCAATATTGGGCCGCACCAGCTCGCCCAGATAGCGAATCTCACCGAAGTGATTCATGCCGGTTTCCACCACCGCCGCCTGATGCTCAGGAGAAAGGCCCAGCAGGGTCAAAGGCGTTCCAATGTCATTATTAAAGTTTTCCGGTGTCTTGAGAACCCGAAGCTTCGCACTCAGGACGGAAGCGATCATTTCCTTGGTGGTCGTCTTTCCCACGCTGCCCGTGATCTGGATCATCGGCAGGTCAAATTGATCCCGATAGGCCGCCGCCAGCGCACGAAGCGCCAGACGGGTATCGTCTACCTTGATGTAAAACTTATCACAGCGCAAATCCGCCGGCAACCGGGCGCACAGGCAACCGGCTGCTCCGGCGTCCAGCGCCGCATCGATAAAATCATGGCCATCAAACTTTTCTCCACGCCAAGGCACAAAGAGACAGCCCGGCGTGAGCTTGCGGCTGTCGGTGGACACGGATGTAACGGGAGCCGTCCCCTCCCGGGGATTCCACCAAATGCCGTGTACGGCGTCCGTGATTTCTTGGATTGTCATGGGCTGCATGTTAATTTCTCCTCTTGATCCGATAGGACTGCTGCACGATCTCCTCGCACAGCTGGGAATAACTCATCCCGATTGCCTTTGCCTCCTTGGGCACCAGACTGGCCGCAGTCATGCCGGGAAGTGAGTTGACCTCCAGACACCAGGGCCGTCCCGCCTCGTCCAGAATGAAATCGGTTCTGGAATACACCGCGAGGCCCAGCGTCCGATGGAGCTTTAAGGCCAGTTCTCCCATCTCGCGCTGCTGCTCCGCCGTAATGTCCGCAGGGCAGATCTCCCGCGCGCCGCCGGTTTGATACTTAGCGGTATAGTCAAATTCCTTTTCCGCCGGCAAAATTTCCACGGCGGGGAGCGCACGCGCACCCAGCACACCCACCGTCAGCTCACGGCCATAGATCCGCTGCTCAACCAAAACATCCGCGCCAAAGCGCAGCACCTGCTCCAGTGCGGTCCGCAACGCGTCCCGGTCCTCCGGTAAAAAGACGCCAAGAGAAGAGCCTCCCGTGGTCGTCTTGACCACGCAGGGCATAGGCAGCGTCTGGGAAAGGCGCTCCACATCCTCGGCGCCGTAACGGAGAAGCTGCCAGCTCGGCGTGGGAATCCCGGCAGAATCCATCATGCGCTTTGTGGCGGCTTTATCCATTGCCATTCCGGATGAGAGATACCCGGAACCGGTATAGCGAATGCCCAGTAAGTCGAAAGCAGCCTGCACGCGGCCATCCTCTCCGTCCTGTCCATGCAGACCTAAAAACACGATATCCGCGACGGCGCAAAGCTCCAGCACATGAGGGCCGAACACCTTCTCGCTCTGGTCGCGTCTGCTCTTTCGCACAGCCTCAAGATCCGGGGC
>CAZKMN010000039.1:0-11695 GCA_964553905.1 uncultured Oscillibacter sp. | reverse complement strand
CGGAGGGAATGGAATTCACCACCGCGGCAAATGCGGGAGAAAACGACAGGACGACCGCATAGATTGCAGCCAGACGAATGACCTTGGGGTCATACACCCGGGAGAGGACCAGCACGCCGGTATTCTCGCCGTAGGTCGTGTTGGCAGGGCCGCCAAACAAGGCGGAGAGCGAGGTAGCCACGCCATCGCCGATCAGCGTGCGGTGGAGGCCCGGATTTTCAATGAAGTTCTCCCCCACCGTGGCGGAGATTGCGGACATGTCGCCGATATGCTCCATCATGGAAGCCACCGCAATCGGGGCCATGACCAAAATAGAGGTCACGTCAAACTTGGCGATGCTGCCGGAAAAGTTCGTGAAAAACGGCTGAAGGCCAATCAGATCTGCCTGAGAGACTGCGGAGAAATCCACCATATGCGCCGCCAGCGCCACCACATAGGAAACCACAACGCCCAGCAAAATGGGGATGATTTTCACCATGCCGCGGCCCCAGATGTTGGCCACCACGATCACAGAGATCGCAACCAGCGCCAGCCACCAGCAGGAAGAGGCGTTGCTCACAGCGGAGGGCGCCAGATTCAATCCGATCAGGATGATGATGGGGCCGGTGACGACCGGTGGCAGGAAGTGCATGACCTTATGAACGCCCACCAGACGGATGAGGCCAGCCAAAATCACATATAAAAGTCCGGCGACCACAATGCCGCCGCAGGCGTATTGCAGTTTTTCAGACGCCTCCATCGTGGCGTAGATTCCGGCGTTCAGCTCGGAAACCGCCTGAAAGCCGCCCAGAAAGGCGAAGGAGGACCCCAAGAAGGCCGGCACTTTCAGCTTCGTGCAAAGGTGGAAAAACAGGGTGCCGAAGCCGGCAAAGAACAGCGTTGTCTGGATCGACAGCGGCAGACCGTAGACATTGTTCACCAAAATGGGCACCAAAACCGTGGCGCCAAACATGGCAAACATGTGCTGCAAGCCCAAAATCAGCATTTTCGGCATGCCCAGCGTCCGTGCGTCGCGGATGGGCTCCTGGCCCGGGGTAGGATTCGTTTTCTTCATAAACTTGCTCCTCTCAATTCTCTCTCACACAGAAAAATGCCCAAAAAAATACCGGCCCCACAGCCGGTTAAAAAAGGGAAATCAAAGAAAAATAGGGAATAGAGGACCCGTGCGCTTTGTTCATCTCACTCTGCTGCATCCACACGATCGTATCCTCCTCCTGTCATTTTGACTCATTATACAGAAAGGTATGACGCATTGCAAGGCTGGTTTTTCATGAGAGACAGATAAAAAAGCAGTCGAATTTTGTAAAAAATGACGAGACTCCCGTCCCGTCATTTTAAAAGTGCTTCCAGTTGAGATTCCCCGTACACCGGGATACCGTTGGCCCGCAGCAGCTCCGCCGTCACGCCGTCCCCTTCCACAAGGGTTTTGGAAAACGTGCCGTCGTAGATCGCGCCCTTTCCGCAGGAGGGGCTGCGCTCCTTTAAAATAGCTCCCTCGCACCCCAACAGGCGGTATAGTCGCAGCGTTTCCGCCGCGCCCCGGCGATACTGCATCGTCCGGTCCCCGCCGTCCTCTGTCACCACAAGGCCGTCTCTGCGCTCCGCGGGAGGACGCGGGGTTGCAAGTCCCCCCAATTGCTCCGGACAGACCGGGATCAACGTATGGCGCGCAGCCAGCGCCAACACCAGCGGATGGGGCTTGGAAGCGCCGTCATACCGGCAGCAAACGCCCAACAAACAAGCTGAGATCAAAAGCCGCACGCAGCTCACTCCCCCCGGATGGCCCGGCGCTCCCGCCAGAGCTCTTCAAACAGCGTCAGGGCATCCCAGTTCCGGTTGTGCTTTGTCAGCACTGCTTTCAGGCAATCCGGTCCGGCGCCGGCGGCAGAAAGCGCCGGCAGCACCGCATCGATCTGGTCGTCCAGACCGCATAAAACAGCCATTCTGCCCCCAAGCGGCCCGCCCGCGTAAGGCGTGGCAGCCGGAGCGGGAAGTCCCGCCAAAACCGCAAGCGACTGGCGGTAATCCGCCCGGGCCACGGGAATGACCTCTGCGCCCAGCGGTCCCACGGCAGCCTCCAGCGCCAAAATCGACGGCAAATCTTCAAAACCGAACAGCAAGATTTTTCGCTCCATTGCCTGTTCTCCTTTCAAATATGTCCTGCAATCTGTTTTCCATTCAAAACCGCCAGTGTCAATTTCTCCCCCACATATTGCAGCTTTAAGGTGAAAAACGGTGCGTCCTGCTCCAAAAGGCGCAGAAAAATACGATCGCCCTCCCACATTGGCAAAGTCGCGAGCTCCGTTTTCCCGATCCACTCCAGATCCCCCTCGTCGCAGACGATGGGCGTTCCGGTCCATGCGTCGGCCGTGAACAAGTGCATTTGCTCTGTGGGCCACCGGTCCGAGACAAAGGTCACCAGCCCCCGATAGCGGTACGTCGTGAGGGTCAGCCCCGTCTCCTCCCGCGTCTCCCGCAGCAGGCAATCCTCCGGGCTCTCTCCCTCTTCCAGCTTTCCGCCCACGCCGATCCACTTGTCCCTGTTGCAGTCGTGTTCCTTTTTGACCCGATGGAGCATGAGATAGTCCTCTCCCCGCTCCAAATAGCAAAGCGTGGAATTCAGCATGATTCTTCCGCTCCCCGGCCCATCATTCTCCCATCACCTGAAAGACGATGTCCCGCACGCGATTTCGGGTGTCGCACTCCACCAGCGTCAGATTTTGCCAAGGGCCAACCGTGATGCGACCATCCACAAAGGGAACCGTGATAAAGGGCGAGAGCAAGGCAGCTTTAATGTGGGACGAGCCGTTGTCATCGTGCCACGTCTCGTGGTGCCAATAGGGCACCACCTGCCCCTGCTCGTCCAAATACGGCGAAAAAACATCCAGTGCCGCCTTGAGATCGTGGTTCACCATGCCCGGTTCAAATTCCAGTGTTGTGAGCCCCGCCACACCGCCGGTCGTAAATCCCGTCACGATTCCGGCCGTGATGTTGAAGCAGCGGCAAGCCTCTGTCACCGCCTGTTGAAAATCCTCCGTCACATCGATCATGCCCATTTGTGCCTTGGTGTGATAGGTCTTCGTTTCCGTAAATACAGCCATTATACTGTCCTTTTCATCTTTTATATAATCCTTCTTTGCATGTAAGCAGTCAGATGATCACATTTGCAGTCCTTTGAAAAGCATTCTTGGAGATCAAATGCAGGGCCCTCAAACCATCGGTCCACGCGCCTCAGAGCGCAGGGAGAGCTCGCTAAAAATGGCAGCTTCCACCGCTTCATATTCCCGCGGCGTACGCAGTCTCCGCATCTGGCGGCTGAGTTTTTCTCCCTCATCAAAAAGGTGAATGAGGAAAAACCAGATCTCCTTCATCCGCTGCGCCGCCGGTCCGCTCTGCTCATAAAAAGCCTGATATTCCCGATAGAGCGTCCTGGTGAACGCCATGAGCTCCTCCCGGCTGGCCGGAGCGCCGCCCCGGAGCTTTCGCAAAAGCGCCGGGTCCGCCACCGCGCCCCGCCCGATCATGATGGCCTCCACCTTTGGAAACGCCGCCGCAAACGCCGCGCAGTCCTCCGTGGTCAGGAGATCGCCATTGTAGCAGATCGGATTGCAGCTCTCCTCCGCCGCCCATGCAAAGGCGTCCCGATGGACGCTGCCCTTATAAAATTCCTTCTGCACCCGGGGATGGATCGTCAGGGCGGCAAGGGGATAGCGATTAAAGATGGCAAGCAGGCGGTGGAATTCTTCAGGATCGGTCACGCCGAGCCGGGTCTTGACCGACACCGGCATCTGCACCGACGCAAAAACCTGATCAAAAAACCGCTCCAGCTCCTCCGGCTTTGCCAAAAAGCCGGAGCCCTTTCCCTTAGCGGTCACAGTCCCGGAGGGACACCCCAAATTCAAATTGACTTCCCGATACCCCAAATCCTCCAGCACATCCGCCGCCCAGAGGAAATCCTCAGCCCGCCGCGTCATCACCTGCGGCACCAGCTGCAGTCCGGCGTTTGCAGCCGTATCCAGCTCCCGCTGGTCTCGTTTTGTGAGAATATGCTCCGTGACCGGGGAGAAAAAGGGGATAAAATAGCGGTCCGCGCCGCCGAACATCCGGTGGTGCACCCGGCGAAAGACCAGCTTTGTGACGCCGTCCAGCGGCGCAAAGTCCACGCAGCGGATCATGTCAGGCGCTCCTCCCACGTCTGCGGGCGAAAGCCCACCAGCACGAAATCCTCGCCCACCAGAATCGGGCGTTTCACCAGCATTCCATCCGCGGCCAGCAACGCCAATTGCTCCTCCTCGCCCATCAGGGGCAGGCGATCCCGCAGCTCCAGCGCTTTGTAGGAAAGTCCGCTGGTGTTGAAGAATTTTTTCAGAGGCAATCCGCTTTCAGCAAGCCAGACTCGCAGTTCCTCCACGGTGGGAGGGGCTTCTTTGATGTTGCGTTCGGTGTATGCAATGCCACGCTCCGCCAAAAAAGCCCGGGCTTTCCGGCAGGTGGAGCATTGGGGATAACAGATGAACAGCATGGTTTTCTCCTTTGTACAGGCCGCAGCGGCCGTGTTTGGTCCGGCTGACGGCCGGGGAATCAATAGGCGCTGATCTCTATGGAATCGTCATCGCGGCCCTTTTCAATGGCGCGGATCTCCACAAAATATTGCATCTGCGGGCTGACCGTCACCTGCACCCGCTCCCCTACCCGATGGCCCAGCAGCGCCCGGCCCACCGGCGATTCCTTGCTGACCAGCCCTTGCAGAGCGTCTTGGCGCAGCGTCGTGACGATTCGGATGTCCATTTCCCGTCCGGCAAGCTCGTTATAGAGCGTCACGCGGTCAAAAAGGCCCACCGTGTCCGCGCTGGAATGGATCTCGATGACTTTGGCGGTCCGAATCATCCGCTCGAGATAGCGAATGCGGCTGTCATTCCGGTTTTTTGCCTGTTTTGCACATTTATATTCATAATTTTCGCTCAAATCGCCAAAGGCCCGGGCCGTCTGCACCTCTTCAATGAGCTTTGGGCGGAGATCCCGCACCCGATGGTCGATCTCCTCCTGCATTTTTCGCAGGTCGACCTCCGTGAGTTCATCATACATTCTGCCGGTTCCTCCTTGCTTGCCGCATCAGATCCGTTTTTGCTCTCTGCGAACTGCCTGAGCAATCAGCGCCTGCCCCTCCTGAGAGCGCAAGACCTCCAGCACAGCAGAGCGCAGGGTTTCCTGAAACTTTTTGCTGGTTAAAAACGCATCAAACACCGTGCCCTGCTCCAAATTTGCAGGTTTTTCCTCGCGTTTGAGGGACGGGCGGGGCGCTGGAGCGGGCGCATCGTCCGCATAGACTGTGTCCATCCACGTTTGCTGCTGCGTGCGGTCATCGCTCTCGCCCCGCAGATAAAAAATCGATACGCCAAAATACCCCGCCAGCTTTTCCTGCTGTTCCTGCGAGGGCGTTTGCCGCCCTGTTTCAAATTTTTCCACTGCCGTTTTGGGCAGTCCAAGCGCCGCGGAAAGTGCGGGTCTGCTGACGCCGCGCTCTGTGCGGAGCTGTTCCATTCGTTGTGCCATCGTGACCATGTGGGATTCCTCCTGCTTTCTGATGCCCCCGCACCCGGCGGGGCGTTTCGTTCTGCATGGGCGGCATTTTGCCGCCATGGGTATTATACCGCAGTTCAAACCCTCTGTCCAAACGTTTTTTATTCGGTCCCTCCCTCCGTGCTTCCCTTGAAGCGCTTTTTTCATTTTCCACCTTTCTGGGAATTTTAGTTGTAAATATTCAAAAAGCACGATATACTATTTTTAAAAGAATTCGACATGTTTTTTCAAAATCCGCAAGTTGGGGGAGAATGGCATATGAGATGGTCCACACAATTGCCAAAACAGATCGTAACGCTGCTTTGCAGCCTGTTGCTGCTCTCCGGTGTCGCTCTGGCCAAAGGCTCCTCCGACCGTGCATCACTACGAGTGGCGTTTTACCCGCTGGAAGGTTTTTTTGAATACGATGCCGCCGGGCGGGAAATCGGATATGGCGTGGAGCTTCTGGATCGGATCTCGCGGTACACGGGCATCCGCTTTACCTACGTTTACGCCGACAGTTGGGAAAACACCAAGGAACTGCTGGTGTCCGGGCAGGCCGATGTGCGAATGCCAGCCACGCCGCCCCCCACTCCCTCCAAAGCGCTGGGCTATACACAGCACAGCATTTTGGATACCTACTACGCCGTGTTGACTTTGAAAAGCCGGGACGACCTTTTTTACGAGGATCTGAACACGCTGAAAACGCTGAAATATGCCATTTCCCGTTCGCTCTATCGGTCCGCTTCTCTGGCGCTCCCCTTGCAGAAAGTCGGAATTTCCACGGAAAATCTGGGTTTTTTTGACAACTACAGCGACTGCCGTGATGCGTTGGAGAGCGGCAGCGTTGACGCCCTCATTTCTAATATCATGGATATGAACGCCAATATGAAGCAATTGGGGCGATTTTCCACAGTCTCCAGCTACATCACGATGCCCATCGGCAGCCCGGAACTGACAACGCTCAATGACGCACTTGCCCAAATCAAGTTGGAAGATCCCACTTTTTTGGCGGATCTTTATAAAAAGTGGTTTCCGGAGCGCATTCAAACTCCGCTGACCCGGGAGGAAAATCAGCTTCTATCCTCTTTGGGACAGTTGAAATTCCTGTTCCCGGACGGGCAGGGATACCTCTCCCGGCAGCAAAAAGACGGCACTTTCGCCGGATTTTATCCCACTGTGGCGAAGGAGCTTTGCCGGCGGTTGCACGTTTCCTACGCCGAGGGTCTTTATGAGGACGCCACACCGGAGGGGCTGGCTCTCTGCGCGGATTTTTACTACGACTACGTCTGGGCCGATACCTGCGGCGTGGACATCACCAGACCCTACACCACGGCAAACTATTATGAAATTACCCGCTGGTCCGGCAAGCCGGAACCGGAAGAATGCCGGGTAGCCGCCGTGAAAGGAATTCGGGTCACGCAGGATTTTTTGACAAGGACCTATCGGCAAAAGCAGATGGTCTGGTGTGAGAGCTACGAAGCGTGCATGGAGGCGGTCAGCTCTGGGGCCGCGGATGTGGCCTATGTCAACAGCACCGCAGCAGAATACTATCTCACGCTCTATCGATACAGCAATCTCACCTCCACTCTGACCGATTATTCCCATCAGGCCTGCTTCGGCGTCTGGGGCGATGATTCCGGTCTTTTGGCCTCCGCGCTTGAAAAAGCCCTCAGCGCCATTTCCTCCGAGGAGCTGGAGACGTTGATGATCGACTCCACCGCCCAAAAGCCGGAGCAGGATCTCGTGACCGAGTGGATTTACAAAGAGCCGCTGCAAAGCACGCTGCTGGCTTCAATCGTTGTGGCCGTCTTTGTGGCGCTGGCTGCACTGGCCCTGTTTGCCAAGCGGATGCAACTGAAAAATCAGGCGCTGCTGAAAGCCACCAACGCCAAGCAGGACTTCCTCTCCCGCATGAGTCACGATATGCGAACGCCCATGAATGCAATCATCGGCTTTTCCCGATTTGGAAAAGAGAGCACCCAGCTTGCGGAATCTCGAAGTTACCACGAAAAGATTCAATTATCCGCCCAGTATCTCTTGCAGCTCATCAATGACAGTCTGGATCTCAGCAAGCTGGAAAGCGGGAAATACGAGCTGCATCCCGAGACATACAGTTGCGAGGAATTTGTAGGCGCGCTCACCACGATTCTGCTGCCAAGGGCGCAGGAAAAACAGATCACGCTCAGCATTCGCACAGAGGGAGAAACGCCTCAGGCGGCTTCGTTCGACAAGATCCGGCTTCAGCAGATTTTTGTGAATCTGCTGAACAACGCCATTAAATTTACCCCCGCAGGCGGGCACGTCTCCCTGTGCATTTCCAGCAAGCCCAACCCAGACCAGTCCATCTCCATGTGCTTTTGCGTCTCGGACGACGGCATTGGGATGTCCAAAGAGTTCCAGCAGGATCGCCTCTTTAAGCCTTTCGAGCAGGAGCGCTCCAGCAGCTCCGCCCATGGCACGGGGCTGGGCCTTTCCATCGTAAAGGATTTGGTCACCGCTATGGGCGGCAGCATTACCTGCGAGAGCGCTCTGGGACAGGGAACCACGTTTACGGTGATGCTCAAGACCCGTCTGGAAACAGCCACGGAACAGCGCAAGGCTCCCGCTCAGGCGGCCTCCCATCCCGTCTCGCTCAGCGGGCGGCATGTGCTGCTGTGTGAGGACCATCCCATGAACCGGGAAATTGCCGAGCGGCTTTTGAAAAAGAAGGGCATTCTGGTGGATCATGCCGAAAATGGTCAGCTTGGATTTGAGCGATTTTGCGACTCGCCAAACGGATACTACGATGCAATCTTGATGGATATCCGCATGCCGGTGATGGACGGCATCGCCTCCGCAAAAGCCATTCGCGCAGCGGGCCGTCCCGACGCGGAGACTGTGCCCATCCTTGCGCTGTCCGCCAACACTTTTCAGGAGGATATCGCCGCCTGTCGCGATGCCGGAATGAACGACCACATCTCCAAGCCCATTGATCCCAAGCAGCTCTATTACACGTTATCCAAATACATTTGCTCTTGATACTTCTGACACATCGCAAAAGGATCGACTTAAAGCTGATCCTTTTGCGCGAAAAAAAGAGGACCGATTTGAAATCGGTCCTCTTTTTTAATAGGATCTCTTGCTTAGACAGCAGCCATCTTTCTGGCCTTGGCTTCCATCTTGTTACGAACAACGTCGATGGTAACAGCGAGAATGATGACGGCGCCGATGACAATGTACTGTGCATCGGTGGTAATGCCCATCAGATTCAGGCCGTTGCGGATCAGACCCATCAGCAAAGCGCCAATCAAAGTGCCCCAGATGGTGCCCTTGCCGCCGGTGAAGGACGCGCCGCCCACAATGCAGGCTGCGATGGCGTCGTTATCATAGGTGGCGCCGGAGTTGGCGTTTGCCGTGGCCAGACGACCGCAGGACACCACGCCAGCCATACCGGCCATGAAGCCGGAGAGGGAATACACAAAGGTCAGCACGTTCTTGGAGGGAATACCGCTCAGGCGGGCCGCCTCCGGGTTGCCGCCCACGCAGTAGATCTGACGGCCCAATGCAGAGCGGGTCAGGAATACGTGGAAGCAGCCAAAGACCACCAGCACCAGAACGAAGCTGAAGGGGATGCCGGGGAACGCCACGGAGCCGTCCGCATTGAGCGTCTTGAACAGCGTGGAGTTACCGATCCAAAGCAGGGAATCCACGCCCTGATTGGTGAAGCCGATGGATTTGGAGCCGGTGATGACCAGTGCGACACCCAAGAGGACGTTTTTCATGCCCATCGTGGAAACGAAGGGATGGGGCAGGTCCAGCCGGGTGAGCAGCGTACCGTTGACAAAGCCGGCCAACGTACTGATACCAAGGCCCGCCACGATCAAAACAAGCGGATTGGTAATGCCGAAGTTCTGCACCAGAACACCGATGAAGCAGGCACACAACACGCAGTTGGAACCGACGGAAAGGTCGATGCCGGCGGTAATCAGGCACACCAGCATACCGGATGCGATGAGACAGTTGATGGACGCCTGCTTGAGCACGTTCATGAGGTTGCTCACTTGCAGGAATTTTTCAGGAACCGCAATGGCAAAAAACAGGAACAAAATGACCAGCGCCATCAAGGTTGCGAGCTTTTGCATAAGCTCCTTTGCTTTACTCTGCTTTTTCATAAGATTCTAACTCTCCTCCCCAGGCCGCTTTCATAATGTCTTCCGAGTTGAAATGCTCGGTATCCCGCTCGATATTGGCCATCACACGGCCGCCGCGCATGACCACAACGTGGTCGCTCATTGCCAGAATTTCAGGCAGCTCGGAGGAGATCATGATGACACACTTGCCGGCCTTGACCAGATCGTTCATGACCCGGTAAACCTCGATTTTTGCACCCACGTCGATACCGCGGGTAGGCTCGTCGAAAATAAAGATGTCCGCATTGGTATTGACCCACTTGCCGATAACCACCTTCTGCTGGTTACCGCCGGAAAGCTGGGCGGTGACCTCATCCAGAGAGGGGGTCTTGATCTTCAGAGCCTCGACGTTTTGGTTGCCGGATTCCTCGATCATCTTTTTGTTCAGGAAGGGGCCCTTGCTAAAGCCCTTCATGTTGGACAGAATCAGGTTGGTACGCACATCCAGAGAAAGCACCAAGCCCTGTCCCTTACGGTCCTCCGTCAAAAATGCGATCTTATGGCGAATCGCATCCTTGGGGTTTCGTATATTGACTTTTTCACCCTTGACATAAAGTTCGCCGCTGTCCATTTTATCTGCGCCGAACACAGCTCGCATGGTTTCCGTGCGCCCTGCTCCGACCAGCCCGGCAAAGCCGGTGATCTGCCCTGCATGCGCCTGGAAACAGACATCGTGCAAAACGCCGGCCTCACAAAGATTCCGGCCCTCCAGCCACACATCGCCCTTGACGCCGAATTCCTTGGGATACAAGTTGTCCAGCGTCCGGCCGACCATGGCGTTGATGAGGGAATCCTCCGTCATATTG
The DNA here is from genome assembly GCA_964553905.1 of uncultured Oscillibacter sp. GTDB lineage: Bacteria > Bacillota > Clostridia > Oscillospirales > Oscillospiraceae > Oscillibacter. The sequence goes on along the minus strand of CAZKMN010000039.1, from coordinate 1,158 downwards.
CAAATGTCTTCGGTCACGATATGCTCACCGTCACGCATGACGGTCACGCGGTCACAGAGTTCAAAGAGTTCTTCCAGCTTGTGGGAGACAAAGAGAATGGCCACACCCTTGGCTTTTAATCCGCGCACGGTCTCCATCAATTGCGCGATTTCCTCTTTACCCAAGGAGGATGTGGGTTCATCCATAATAATGAGCTTTGCGTCCAGAGAAACTGCTTTGGCGATTTCCACCATCTGCTGCAAGCCGACGCCCAGCTTGCCACACTCGATTTTAACATTGATTTCCGGATGGCCTAAGCCTGTCAAGGCCTGCTCGGCTTCCTGATACATGCGGGGGTAGTCCAAAAGGCCGTTTTTCTTAATGGCCCGTCCCATGAAAACATTATCCGTAACGGAGAGCTGCTTGACGATATTCAGCTCCTGATAGACGCAGGCGATTCCTGCCTCCCGGGACTGAACGGGGTTCCGGAAAACCCGCTTTTCACCATCAACAAAAATTTCTCCCTCTTCGGGCGTATGGACGCCGGTGAGCACCTTGATCAGGGTGGACTTGCCCGCGCCATTTTCGCCAATCAAACCGTGGATCTCTCCGGGTCTGATGCCAATGGACATGTTTTTCAGTGCGACGACACCAGGAAAACGTTTGGTAATGTTTTTCAGCTCTACTACGTACTCGCTCATGGGATTACCTCGTTTCTGTTTCCTGATCCCGCCTGTTTCCCAGCGCCCGCCGGGGAAAGCAGCGGATTTGGCTGAACTGGGATTTGGCGGCAGAATTTCTGTCGCCAAATCCCAGTCGGATCTAGCTATGTAGCTTACTCTTACTTCAGCATCTCAGTCAGGCTATCCAGATAAGCCTGGCCGTTCTCGGCGGTGACAACCTGAACAGGAGCGCTGATCTCAGCATCAACAGCCTCGCCGTTGACAGCCTTGACAGCAGCTTCCACGACCTGATAGCCCATCTCGTACGGCTGCTGAGCCACAGAAGCGGCCAGATCGCCGGAGAGAACCAGCTCAACGGCAGACTTGTTGCCGTCGAAGCCAACGATGGTGATGCCGGTCACGCCAGCGGACTTGCAGGCGTTCATGGCGCCGATAGCGGTATCGTCATTGTGGCAGAGCACGATGTCGATCTCGCCGGGGTGAGATCGACATCGTG
>CAZKMN010000038.1:0-11848 GCA_964553905.1 uncultured Oscillibacter sp. | reverse complement strand
ATCAGCGTGTCGGAAACGTCTCTGCGGGCGGTGCCCCGGGAATACGAGGAGGCGTCGCTGGCGCTGGGCGCCACCAAGATCGAGACGCTCTTTCGCGTGACGCTTCCTGCGGCTCGCAGCGGCGTGGCCACGGCTGTGGTGCTGGGCGTGGGTCGAGCCATCGGAGAGGCTATGGCGATCATTATGGTGGCGGGCAATGTGGCCAATATGCCGGGGCTATTTACCTCCGTGCGTTTTTTGACCACGGCGATCGCCTCCGAGATGTCCTATGCGGCCTATGGAAGTCTCCAGCGGCAGGCGCTTTATTCCATCGGACTGGTGCTGTTTTTATTCATTATGCTGATCAATGCGCTGCTGAGCGTGTTCATCAAGCGGGGAAAGGAGAGCTGAGCATGGGCGAACGGCTTTGCCTGCGGCGGCGGATCTATGACCGGGGCTTGCGGGTGCTTCTTTGGGCTGCCGCGCTGCTCACCTGCGCGCTGCTGGCATTTTTAATCGGATATATTCTCTACCGGGGCGTGGGGAATCTCTCATGGAGGCTTCTTGGCGGGCAGAGCAGCTATCTGGAGGATACCATCGGCATTTTGCCAAACCTCCTCAACACGCTCTATATCATTTTGACCGCCATGGTCCTTGTGCTGCCGCTGGGGGTCGGGGCGGCGATCTATCTCACGGAGTACGCCACGAATGCCCGCTGGGCCGCGGCGATCGAATTTGCTGCCGAGACGCTCACGGGAATCCCCTCCATTCTGTTCGGCCTGGTGGGAATGCTGTTTTTTATCCAAAAACTGGGGCTTTCTCCCGGCATTTTAGCGGGAGGACTGACGCTGGTGGTCATGATTTTGCCCACCATCCTCCGCACCACGCAGGAGAGCTTGAAAACCGTGCCCCGGTCGTATCGGGAGGGCGCGCTGGGACTGGGGGCGGGGAAGTGGCACATGGTGCGTACCGTGGTGCTGCCAAACGCCGTGGACGGCATCGTCACCGGCTCCATTTTGGCGGTGGGCCGCATCGCGGGCGAGAGCGCGGCGCTGCTGTTCACGGCGGGATTCGGGCTGGTGCTGAACGATTTTTTTACCGCGCTGCAATCCTCCTCCGCCACGCTGACGGTGGCGCTGTATGTCTATGCCAACGAGCGGGGCGAGAGCGGCGTGGCCTTTGCCATTGCAACGGTTTTGCTGGCGCTGACCGCTCTAATCAATCTCGCCGCCGCCCTTGTGGGGCGGAGGCTGAAAAAATAACGGAAGTGTGCCATGGAAATCATCTTACAATCGGACAAACTGGAACTCTGGTACGGGAAAAATCACGCGCTGCACAAGGTTTCGCTGGCGGTGCCCGCCCATGAGATCACGGCGTTTATCGGGCCGTCCGGCTGCGGAAAATCCACGTTTTTGCGGACCTTCAACCGCATGAACGACCTCATCCCCTCTGTGCGGATCGAGGGGCAGGTTCGCTATCGGGGGCAGGAACTCTACGGCTCCGAGCTGGACCCCACTTGGCTTCGCAAGCAAATCGGAATGGTGTTTCAAAAGCCAAACCCCTTTCCCATGAGCATTTACGACAACGTGGCTTACGGCCCGCGGACCCACGGCGTTCGCTCCCGGGTGGAGCTGGACGAGATCGTGGAGCGCTCGCTCCACGCCGCCGCCATATGGGACGAGGTGAAAGACCGACTGAAAAAAAGCGCGCTGGGTCTTTCCGGCGGACAGCAGCAGCGGCTTTGCATTGCCCGGGCGCTGGCTGTGGAGCCGGAGGTTTTGCTCATGGACGAGGCGACCAGCGCGCTGGACCCGATCTCCACTTCCAAGATCGAAGACCTTGCAGTGGAGCTGAAAAGCAAGTATACTGTGGTTATGGTGACCCACAATATGCAACAGGCTGCCCGCATTTCCGACAACACCGCGTTTTTCCTGCTGGGAGAACTGGTGGAGTCGGGCAGGACGGACGCGCTTTTTTCCAATCCCAAAGATCAGCGCACGGAGGATTATATTACCGGTCGATTCGGCTGAGGAGGAACGGGATATGAGAACAAAATTTGACGAACAGCTCGAGCAGCTGCACACGGAGCTCATCCAGATGGGAGCCGCCTGCGAGGACGCGATTTCCGCTGCGGCAGAGGCTCTTTTAAAGGGCGATGAGCGTCTGGCTCTGGCCGCCGAGGAGGCGGAAAAGGACATCGATCAAAAAGAGCGGGAGGTGGAGAACCTCTGCTTGAAGCTGCTGCTTCAACAGCAGCCGGTGGCGAAGGATCTGCGCCAGATTTCCGCGGCGCTGAAAATGATCTCCGACTTGGAGCGCATCGGCGATCAGGCGGCGGATATTGCCGAGCTGGCCCGCTATGTGCATATGCCGGACGGCTCCGGACGTCTGCACATCGGGGATATGACCCGGGCGGTCATTGCCATGGTGACGGACAGCGTGGATTCCTTTGTGAAAAAGGACTTGCAGCTTGCCCGTTCCGTCTACGCTGCGGACGATGAGGTGGACGCGCTGTTTGCCAAGGTGCGCCGGGAGCTGATCGATCTCATCGCCACGGATTCCGGCTATGGCGAGATGGGGCTGGACATGCTGATGGTGGCAAAATATCTCGAGCGCATCGGGGACCACGCCACCAATGTGGCGGAGTGGGTGGAGTATTCCCTCACAGGCGTGCACCCATCGTGCAATTGATGCGGCGCGACGCCGAGGAGGGGTTCACATGCTGACGTATGAAGCAATTAAAAATGATCCCGCCGTCCGCACGTATATCCAGCGGGCGGACGAATCTCTGGTGGCACTGGGCTTTACGGAGCACAGCTTTCCCCACGTAATGCACGTGGCGGAGACTGCCGCCTATATTTTGCAGACGCTGGACTATCCCGAGCGGACGGTGGAGGTCGCGAAAATTGCGGCCTATCTCCACGATATCGGGAATCTGGTCAATCGCATCGAGCATTCCCAGTCCGGCGCGGTGATGGCGTTTCGGATCTTGGAAAAACTGGATATGGAGCCGGAGGAGATCGCGACGGTGGTCACTGCCATCGGCAATCACGATGAGGGCACCGGTCAGCCGGTGAATGCCGTGGCGGCGGCGCTGATTCTGGCGGACAAGTCGGATGTGCGCCGCAGTCGCGTGCGGAATCAGGATCAGACCACCTTTGATATCCACGACCGGGTGAATTATTCCGTGAAAAAATCTCAGCTCAAGATCAACGAGGAGCATTCCCTCATTAAGCTCAAGCTGTTTGTGGACACAAAATACGGCTCCATCATGGATTATTTTGAAATTTTCATGCAGCGCATGATCCTCTGCCGCAAGGCGGCGGGATTGCTGGGCTTGGACTTTAAGCTTATGATTAACGAACAGCAGCTCATTTGACTGCCAACCCCATACGCACTATCGGAAAGGAACGGTTCCATGATTTATCTGCTGGAGGACGACGACAGCATCCGCGAGTTTGTGGCTTACACGCTCAACCATCAGGGGCTTCCGGCCCGGGGCTTTGCCAGACCCTCCGACTTTTGGCAGGCGGTTGATGAGAGCGTCCCCACGCTGGCGCTGCTGGATATTATGCTGCCGGAGGAGGACGGCGTGAGCGTGCTGAAAAAGCTCCGCGCAGCGCCCCGCACCGCCGCGCTGCCGGTCATTATGCTTACGGCAAAGGGCACGGAGTACGACAAGGTCTTGGGGCTGGACGCAGGCGCGGACGACTATGTGGCCAAGCCCTTTGGCATCATGGAGCTGCTCTCCCGCATCCGGGCGCTGCTGCGCCGAACGGAGGGGGCGGACGAGGCGTGCTATCGCTGTGGCGTGCTGACCGTGGACCCGCAGGAGCATCTGGTGCGCGTGGAGGGGCAGGAGATCACGCTGACCCAAAAGGAATTTGAGGTGCTGTGCCTGCTGCTGAAAAACCGGGGACAGGTGCTCTCCCGGGAGCGGCTGCTCCAGAGCGTCTGGGGCTATACCTTCACCGGCGAGAGCCGCACGGTGGACGTGCACGTGCGGACTCTGCGGCAAAAGCTGGGGGCGGCTGGGTTGTACATCGAAACGGTCCGGGGCTACGGATATAAGATTCGTGGGGAAGCGTGACAGAGGAAGCGGAAGATGACAAAGCGAATTTTTCGCTCCATTCTGGCGGTGTCGCTGGCAGTGCTGGGAGCCTCGCTGGTGCTGATCGTGGGCGTTTTGCACGGCTATTTTCAAGATCAGGTGCTGGCGGAGCTCAAAAGCCGCACCGCGTATATTGCCCACGGCGTGGAGCGTGAGGGCGCGGCCTATTTCGAGGGTGGATTTCCCGATGATTACCGCGTCACATGGGTGGCGCGGGACGGCACGGTCCTCTGGGACAATCGAGAGGACCCCGCCCACATGGAAAACCACAGGCAAAGAGAGGAAATTCAAAAGGCGCTGGCGCTGGGCGAGGGCCATGCCGTCCGGGATTCCAACACCCTCTCGCAAAAGACGATCTATACTGCCATCCGTCTCTCAGACGGGACGGTCCTGCGGGTGGCGGACCGGCAGGTGGGTGTGTGGCTGCTGGTGCTGCAAGCGTTGCAGCCGGTGGCGTTTGTGATTCTTGCGGCGGCGGCGCTGGCGCTGTATCTGGCAGATCGGGTCGCTCGGCAACTGGTGGCGCCCATCAATGCCATCGACTTAAACGCGCCGTCTGACGGGGAACCCTATGAGGAGCTGGCTCCGCTGCTGGGCAAAATCCGCAGCCAAAATCGGCAGATCCAGCGGCAAATGCTGGATTTGAAGCGGCGGCAGGAGGAATTTTCCGCCATCACGGAGAATATGAGCGAGGGCTTTTTGGTGGTGGACGCCCAAAAACGGGTGCTGTCCCGAAATTCTGCGGCGCTGGAGCTGCTGCGCGCCACCGAACCGGAAGAGGAGGGCGGCAGCGTCTTTGCCCTGAATCGGGAGGCCGGTTTCCGCCGCGCGGTGGAGCAGGCGCTGAGCGGTTACCGCTGCGAGCAGTTTCTGCAAAAGGACGGCTGCTGCCGTCAGGCCATTGCAAGTCCGGTGGAGCAGGACGGCGACGTGGTGGGCGCGGTAATCGTGCTGCTGGACGTGACGGAAAAAGAGCAGCGGGAGAGCCTGCGTCGGGAATTCACGGCCAATGTCTCCCACGAACTGAAAACCCCGCTGACGGCCATTCTGGGAACTGCGGAAATTTTACAAAACGGTCTGGTGCTGGAGGAGGATATTCCCCATTTCGCCGGGAACATCTACCGGGAGACTGCCCGGCTCATCGGCCTTGTCAACGACATCATCAAGCTCTCCCGGCTGGACGAGGGCGGCGATTCCGGGGCGTGGGAAGCGATGGAGCTTTACGCGCTGGGAGAGGCCGTTATCCGCCAGCTCGCTCCGGCGGCGGAGCGCAGGGACGTGACGGTGGAGCTGCGGGGCTCCCGGGCCTCGGTGTGGGGCGTTCCGCAGATTGTGGAGGAGATTCTCTACAACCTCTGCGATAACGCCATCGCCTATAACAAAACCGGCGGGCGTGTCGTCATCACTGTGGAGCCGGAGCCGTCCGGAAGCACCGTCACTGTGGAGGATACCGGAATCGGCATTCCCCGGCAGGCGCAGGAGCGGGTGTTCGAGCGCTTTTACCGGATGGATCAGAGCCATTCCGGCGGCGGCACGGGACTGGGCCTTTCCATCGTCAAGCACGGCGCAGCCTACTTGGGCGCACAGATCACGCTGCACAGCGAGGAGGGCAAGGGCAGCCGCTTTACGGTGCGCTTTCCGCCCCTACCGCCCACTTAAACAGCGCGTTTTTACCAAAATGGTTGCAAAAAGTCCCCGTTCCGGCCTCTTTTGGAGGTGAGAACGGGGACTATTTCATGCGGGAGAAAGAATGAAAGACTTCTTGATGGGAGAAAGAACTAAAAGCTCTTTGATAAAAAAGGACAGAAACTTTTTCGCGGAGGAAAGAACGGGAGAATGGCCTTGGGGAAGTGACAGGCAGATCGGCTTGCGCGCAGAGCAACCGCCTTTACAGCCCGCAAATCGCGGCGACTGCGGCGGCGGTGGTGGTTTTCGGGAACAGCTCGCAGCCAATCAGCCCGGAATAGCCCGCTGCCTCCAGCGCGGAGAGGACTGCGGGGTAAAAGATCTCTCCGGTCCCCGGCTCGTGACGGCCCGGCGCGTCTGCAATGTGCACGTGGCCCATGAGGGAGCCGTAGCGCCGGATGTGGTCGCACAAAGCGCCCTCCGTGAGCTGCATGTGGTAGACGTCGTATAAAAGATCCAGCCGGGGTGAGCCGACGGCCTCCACAATCTCTGCGGCCATGCGAGTGGAGGAGAGGAAGTTGCCGGGATGGTCAGTGGAGATGTTCAGCGCCTCCAGATGGAGTTGCAGGTTTGCTTCCTCCGCAATGCGAACGCTCTCTCGCAGGGTTTGCACCATGGCGCAAAGCTTGACGCCGCAGGAGAGCTCGTCATAGCGCCGCAGCACCTTCCCGCCCTCGCCCAGCGCGTTGGAATGGACGGTCAGGGAGCGGGCGCCCAAAACCACGGCGGCCTCCGCGCTGCGGCGCAGATAGGCGAGATACGCCTCGCGCTGCTGGGGGTCGATCAGGGAAAACGGCCCGTCACCGTTGAAGCCGCTGATGCCGATTCCCGCCTCCTCTGCCGCGTGGCGCAAAGCGGGGAGATCCTGACGTGTCCAGTCCCAAAATTCCACAAAGGCAAAGCCGTCTACTCGGGCGGCTTGCAGACGGTCTAAAAACGGCAGCTCGCCGTAAAGCGTGTCGATACAGGCGCAAAGTGGAAAGTTCATAGAGGGGCCTCCCTTGTTTTTCTGTGGGTTTAGTGTACTGCGAAATCCCGGTTGGCGCAATCAAAATACGATTTTTCACAAAACAATTTGTATAATATGCGGGAAATAGTACAGATTGGATTGAAAAAACGCGGATTTTGCCGGGAATACGCTGCCGCTGTCGGCGCATACTAATCCGGAATACGGAGGTGGCGCATGGAAGAGCTTTCAACAATTTACGAGGATAATGTCCGCTGGTTCAACGAGACGTTGGGGGTGGGCCGGTGCTGTGATTTGGTGAGCCGGGACTTGTGCATCGGCGGTCGCCGGGCCAGAATCTGGGTTGTGGACGGATTTGGCGGCGATGCAATCTTGGAGCGCATGGGCGCTTTTTGGCTGACGCTGCCGCCTGCGGCGGTGGGCGTATTGACCACAATGCAGGAGTTTGTGGACCGGTGTGTCACCTTTATGGAGGCCGACGTCAGTCAGGATCGGGAGACGATCGTCACAGCCGTGCTGCTGGGCAAGAGTCTTCTTTTAATGGACGGCGTGCAGGGTGCGGCGCTGATCGACGCAAAAAATTATCCCGGCCGCGGCGTGGAACAGCCCTCCGACGGCAAGGTCCTCCGGGGAGCCCATGATGGATTCATCGAGGCGGTGGTGCCCAATATGGCCCTTTTGCGCCGCCGCATCCGGGACCCGCACCTCACCATGGAGGGTCATCAGGTGGGCACGCGCTCCCACACGGACGCGGTGCTGTGCTATCTGGACGACCGGGTGGATCAAACGGTTTTGGAGCAGGTGCGAGCGAAGCTCAAGGCCATCGACGCAAAATCCCTCTCCATGGGGCAGGAGAGCGTGGCGGAGGCCATCCGGCCCCGGCAGTGGTATAATCCGTTTCCGAAGGTCCGCTATACGGAGCGACCGGACGCTGCGGCGGCCTGCGTTATGGAGGGAAATATTGTCCTGATGGTGGATACCTCGCCCTCCGTCATGCTGCTGCCCACCACGTTTTTTGACTTTGCACAGGAGACAAACGACTTTTACTTCCCGCCGCTGGTGGGCTCTTATTTGCGATTGCTGCGAGTGACGGTGTTTTTGATCTCCCTGTTCATTACGCCGGCGTGGTATTTGATGGTCAGTGAACCGGGGAGACTGCCCACGTGGTTAAACTTTCTCTCCTCCCCGGAAAAGTCGGCGCTCTCCCTGCTGTGGCAGCTTTTGGTGGTGGAATTTTTGATCGATGCGCTGAAGCTGGCCTCTTTAAATACGCCCAATTCTCTCTCCAGCTCCTTTTCCATGCTGGGCGCGCTGGTGCTGGGAGATTTCGCGGTGCAGGCGGGATGGCTGGGGCCGGAGGTGCTGGTGTATATGGCGTTTGTCTCCGTCGCCGGATTTGCCCAGCCCAGCTATGAGCTGGGGTACGCGTTTAAGCTGCTGCGGGTGGCGCTGCTTTTAGTCACGGCGGTTTTTGACGTCTGGGGCTTCGCGCTGGGCAGCGTGGGCATTCTGGTGTTGCTGGCCACCACAAAACCCATCGCGGGGAAGGGGTATCTCTACCCGCTGGTTCCCTTTAACCCAACGGCGCTGCGCCGGCTGCTGCTACGCGAGCCCATTCAGCGGGATAATACCTGATAAAACCTGCGGACCACGGAGAACATCCGTGGTCCGCATACTTGTTATTCCTCGATGCTGATGGCGCTTACCGGGCAGCCGTCCCGGGCCTCCTCCGCCTGAGACAACACCTCCGCGGGCACATCGCCGCCGTGGGCAAGGCCGTCGTCTCCCATATGGAAGACCTCCGGGCAGGTTCCGGCGCACAGGCCACAGCCGATGCAGGTATCATTCACAATGGCATTCATCACAAAATCCTCCGAATCAATCTAAAATATTTCCATCCCGGCCCAGTGTTACCACCTGCCAGGGAATGAACGTTCCGCTCTCGCGCAGCGCGGTTTCCACGGCGCGCTGAATGCCGCCGCAGCAAGGCACCTCCATGCGAACCACCGTCACCTCGCGAATGTCGTTTTGCCGCAAAATCTCCGTGAGCTTTTCGGCGTAATCCCCTTCATCCAGCTTGGGGCAGCCGATGAGCGTGACGCGGTTTTTCATGAACCGCCTGTGAAAATCTGCTCGGGCGTAGGCGGTGCAATCAGCCGCGATCAGCAGCTTTGCGCCCTGAAAATAGGGGGCGTTCACAGGGGCCAGCTTAATTTGCACCGGCCATTGGCGCAGACAGGAGAGTTCCTTGCCGTCTCCCACATCCGAATCCGCGCAGGACTGCGGGGTTAAGACCTGCGAGCGGCTGCCGGGGCAGGCGCAGGGGGATGCTTGCTTTTGCGCCGCTTGCACCGCCGCCTCGTCATAGGCCGCAGCTTCCCGCTCCACAAATCGAATGGCTCCCGTGGGGCAGGTGGGCAGACAGTTGCCCAGTCCGTCGCAATAGTCGTCCCGGAGCAAAACGGCCTTGCCGTCCACCATGCCGATGGCCCCCTCGTGGCAGGCTTTCGCGCAGGCGCCGCAGCCGTTACAGGCATCCCGGTCGATTTCAATGATCTTACGTATCATAGTGTGTCTCCTTTTTCCCGTTTCAAACGAAACGTTCTTGCTTTGTTGCTCTGATTATCTTACAATGGAGAAAAAATATCTGTTGTTTTTCCAACAAAACAGGAGGGATTTATGGATTTGACCCGGTTGCCGCTATTTCGCGGCATCGACTCGACCGAACTGCCGGAGCTGCTTACGTGCGTGGGCGGCGTGCGGCGGCGGTACGAAAAGGGAGATCTGCTGCTGCGCCGGGGGGAGCGTGTGACGCAACTGGGCGTGGTCCTCTCCGGCGGCGTGCATATCGTGCGGGAGGATTTTTGGGGAAACCGCACGATTGTGGGACTGGCTGGACCGGGGGATGTGTTTGGCGAGTCCTACGCGTGCCTGCCCGGGGAGGCACTGGAGGTCAGCGTGCTGGCGGCGGCGGAGACAGAGGTGCTGCTATTGAACGCGGAGCGGACGTTTGTGGGCTGCGGGCAAGGCTGTGCGTTTCATCTGCAATTATCCAAAAATCTGCTGGCGCTGCTGGCAGGCAAAAATCTGATGCTCACCAAAAAAATGGGCCACATGGCCCAGCGGACCACGCGGGAAAAGCTGCTCAGCTATTTTTCCGCCCAAGCGCTTGCTGCCGGAGGGCCGGAATTCGACATTCCCATGGATCGCCAGCAGTTGGCTGATTATCTGGCTGTGGAGCGCAGCGCCATGTCTGCTTCGTTGAGCGGATTGCGGAGAGAGGGCATTCTGGATTTCCACAAACATCACATTCACCTGCTCCGCTCTGCGGAGCTTTAAGGAGGTCTGTATGGAAAGTCATGTTCCGGATTACTGGGAGAGCTTCACCTGCCTTGCGGGGGCTTGCCCCCACACCTGCTGCGCCGGCTGGGAGGTGGTCGTGGATGAGGAAACTGCCCGGCTTTATGAAGAGGTCCCCGGACCGCTGGGAGAAAAGATCCGCCGCACGCTGCAAAGAGACGAGGGGGAGGCGTGCTTCCCGCTGCACGGCGGTCGCTGCCCCTTTTTAGACAAAGAGGGCCTGTGCGAGATTCATCGGCAGCTTGGCCCGGAGGCCACCAGCGTCACCTGCCGGGAACACCCCCGCTTTTGGGAGGAGTACGGCCCGTTTCAGGAGCTCTTCCTCGCCGTGTCCTGCCCGGCGGCGGAGGCGCTGCTGCTGGGCAGCGAGGAGCCCTTGCGGTTTCTCACCGTGGAGCTCCCCGGCGAAGAGGGACCCGGGGATGCGCTGCTGCCGGGACTGGTGGCGGTGCGGGAGCGGCTGCTTGCAGAGCTTGGGGACCGCGCGCGTCCGCTGCGGCGGCGGATGGCGAGCTGCCTCGTGCTGGCAGATGCGGCGCAGCAGCTTTTGGAGGAGGGGCGCGTTTCCGACCTTCCGGCATTGGCACGGACATGGAGAGAGCTGCCAACGCCCACAAAGACCAGCCCGCGCCTGTTTCCCGGGGCGTTGCACCTGCTGGAGTCGCTGGAAATTTTGGATGCGGAATGGGTTTCTTTGCTGCGGGCGGCGGAGACGGCGGAGACGCCCCGCTGCCGGGACACGGTGCTGGAGCGCATGGCGGTGTATTTCCTCTTTCGCTACCTGCTCAAAGCGGTCAATGACGGCGATTTGCTCTCCCAAATGCAATTTGTGGTGCTGGCGGTGCTGACCGTGGAGCGCCTTGCGCCGGTGTGCGGCCTTTCCGATGCGCTGCGTGGGTTCAGTCGGGAAATTGAGCACAGCCAAAGCAACCTCAAGGCGCTGCAAGAGGCCTTTTGGCAGGAAGCGTTTTCCGCACAGGCCTTTTTGAACGAACTGTCCATGTGATACGGACGGCTGTACATTTGCACATTTTTGCGCCTTGAAATTGTTAGAAATGTAAAATATATACAAAATGACTTGACAATATAAAGGGACTGTTGTACATTATAGACACAGGAAAGGAGTGAGTCCCATGGGCTAGGATCGCTCAGGAGATTCTCGAAGCTCTGATCCACGCACCGCTCGGATTTCAAGTTTCCCAGAAAACTGCGTAACTCAAGAAGACCAAAGACGAAACATCGCTCCTAAAGAGAGCCACACGAGACCAGTTTTGGCAAGGCCCAAAGCAAATATCTGCGTGTACATTCGGTTTTATGGATTGGCAGACTCAAAGAGTTCCCCCAGTTTCCTCAGCAATTCGAGCGGCACTTCAGGAAAGTACGAGGTAAGAAGTATTGGAAAATCCGATCCACGAGTAAACCCCCCATTCGCGTTGGACGAATGGGGGGTTGTGCTTTTTATATAGAGGGATATAGCCGTCTTCCAAGGTGGAGATCCCTTGAAAAAAGCAGCAGCTCGGGCCAAAGGCCCGAGCTGCTGCCGCACTGTAAATCAACGACCAAAAGGTCTGAATTACTGATGGTCCACAGAGGACATATAGCGGATCAGATCCACCATCTTGTTGGAATAGCCGCACTCGTTGTCGTACCAAGAGACGACCTTCACGAAGGTGTCCGTCAGCGCGATGCCGGCGTCCTTGTCGAAGATGGAGGTGCGGGGATCGCCCAAGAAGTCGGAGGAGACA
>CAZKMN010000037.1:0-11971 GCA_964553905.1 uncultured Oscillibacter sp. | reverse complement strand
TGGTGGGCGTTGGCGCAGTCCCCGGCTCCAGCTTCTTCCGGGAGCCCATCCACTCTCTCATTCGGCTCCATTTTGCCAAAAATGAAGAGACGCTCAACGAGGCACTCAACCGTCTGGAGCGCATCAAGCTGCTGCAAAAATAAGGCGAAACGCGTCCGCGCAAAAGCGCTTTTTGATCCGGCAGTTCCAATCGCTTTTTTCTCCCTCGACGTGGGGCGCAGCCAACCCAGCTTTCATAGGCAAAGCATGTCCCCTTTTCTTCCCCATAGACCCAGAAGTCGAATCACGAGAAACGAAAAACAGGCATCGCCGGTTTGTTCCGGTGATGCCTGAAGTTTTCCATTTCAAAAGCGCTGGTAACAGCGTCTTTTTTACACGTAAATAATGACCAGCCCCGTCATCATGCCGATGATGGCAGCCAGTGCGGGCAGCTTGGATCGCCACATCAAAATCGATTCCGGCAACAGCTCGCCAAAAACCACATACAGCATAGCTCCCGAGGCAAAGCTCAAAGAAAGCGCCAGCGCCAGAGGGCCCATGGTCCCCAGCAACAGCCCCAGCGCCGCGCCCAACACCGTGGGCGCGCCGGTGACCGCCGTGATGATCACTGCCCGAAACTTGGACATGCCGCCGGAAATGAGAGGCACCGCCACCGCCATGCCCTCCGGAACATTATGTAAACCAATCACCACCGCCATGACCACCCCGCTGCGGCTGAGCATCTGCGCCGATGCGGATTTGGCAAACGACGCGCCGATGACCATGCCCTCCGGAACATTATGCAGCGCAATGGCCGCCGCCATGACCAGTCCGGCCAAAAACAAACTCCCGTGGCTCTTCCCGCTGCGTTCGTGGGCCTGATAGTGGTCGGCATGGATGAGCTCTTCCAGCGAATCCGCCGTTTTGGGGTGCTGCTGGTCAATGTGCGGCACCTCATGGTTGGTATCCCGGTCAATCCAAGCGTTCAGCGCATAAATGACGGCATAGCCCGCCATCACGCCGCCGACCACCCAAAAAAGGCTGGTTTGCGTAACGGCGTTCTCCGGTCGCACGGCGTTAGCCAGCAGATCAAAACACACCACTGCCGTCATAACTCCGGCGGCAAAGCTCAAAAGCAGACTGACCGTCCGACTGGAATCCTTGCGGAACAGGCAGGAGATCAATCCGCCCAAGCCGGTTCCGCCCATTCCCGCCGCCGCGGTAATCAGCGCGACTTCTCCCAAAAGCTCCATTCCCGTTCCTCCTCAAACTGCGTCTGGCAGGAAGCTCACCGCGGTAAACTTCCTGCCTTATCATAAGGATTTCAACGGGGAAAGTCAATGCGAAATCTGTTGCGCGCCCCTATTTCAGCAGAATATACACCAACAGCAGCACCAGCCCGCCGCCAGCCAGTGTCAAATCGAAGGAAAACGTCTCCCCGACCAAGAACCGCCGGGGCTTGCGTTCGTACGCGCCGAAGTTCTCGTCATGCTTGGGCACAAAAATGCCCGGTGCTCTGGTAAAGAGCAGCTTTTCACCGGCAAAAATCACCACATCGCCCACGGATGCGGCGATTCGGGCGCAGAGTGCGCCTGCAAAGGTCAGCCCTCGCAGCGTCGGTCGATAGACCCGCTCCTCCAGATCCAACCATTTGGGCCAGCGGTCCAGATACACCATCTCGCCGTTTTCCCGCCGCATCAACAGCCCGCGAACCACCGCAAAATAGACCGCAGCGCCGATCCCCAGCGAAATGCAGCTCCCCTTCAGGTTGACCCATGCGAAGTAGTGGACCCCATGTCCCGCATCCGCAGATAGAAACGCCGAGGCCCACTGCGCCAGCGGCTCCATCGTCGCGCCGGGCGTCACGCCCAGCACCAGCAGCGCCAACGCGCCTGCGCCCAGCGCAACTTGCGTCTCTTTGGAGAGATATTCCCGCACCGCCGGTCTTTGGCCCGGCGCACGGGGCGCGAGGAAGATCGCCACAAAGAGCTTGGTCATATAGGCCGCCGTCAGGCCGCCGGAAATCAGGAAAATCCACTCCACAGCCCGATAGACCGTCGCGCTTTGTCCCGCGTGCTCCAGCACATGGATATACTCCACAATGCTCTCATGGAGCAGCGTTTTGCTCACGTATCCGGAAAAGCCCGGCACGCCGGCAATGGACAGCGCGCCGATCAAAAACGTGCCCTTGAGCCACGGCTTATTGTGCCCCCACCCGCGAATCCGGTTGAGATCCAGCGAATGGGCGTTCACATACACCACGCCCGCCGCCACAAACAGCACCAGCTTGATGAGCGAGTGATTGAGCATGTGGAGCACCGTTCCCCATGCCGCCAGCGCATTTTCCCCATTGAGCAGGCCCTGCATGGCAACGCCCACCAGAATAAATCCGATCTGGGACATGGACGAGCAGGCCAGCGTCCGCTTCAAATCCACGGAAAACAGCGCCAAAACCGCGCCCAGCGCCATCGTCACCACCGCCAGAGCCAGCACGATTTCATTCCACAAAAGATCCGCCCAAAAGAGATTACGGCAGATCACCAGCACGCCGAACACGCCGCTTTTGGTCAGAATGCCGCTCAGCAGCGCCGAGGCGGGCGCAGGCGCCACCGGATGGGCCTTGGGAAGCCAGATGTGCAGCGGGAACATGCCCGCCTTGGCCCCAAATCCCAGCAGACAGCACCCGCCGGCGGCGTAAAGCTGTCCGTGTTTTTCCGCCGGAAGTGCCGCCGCCAGCTCCGCAAGGCGGGAAATTTCCAGCGTCCCCAGCAGATCATAGAGCAAAAACAGCCCCGCCAGCAGCGTCATGCCGCCGATAACAGCCACCGCCAGATAGGTGTCGGCGGCGCGCAGCGCCTCTTTCGTCTCGTTTTGCGCCACCCAGACATAGGAGGTAAAGGACATGATCTCAAAAAAGATGAACAGCGTATAGAGATCCGCCGCCAGAAACACGCCCATCAAGGCGCCCAGCGTCAAAAACCAAAAGAGGTAAAAGCGGTTGCAGCGCTCCGCCTCGGCAAAATATGCCGGGCAGGAAAGCCCCGTCATGGCCCAGAGAAACGCCGCCGTCACCACCAGAAGGGAGCGCAAACTCCCCGCCGCAAAGGTCACGCCCAGACCGCACACGCCGGGCAGTGCCAATTGCGCGTCCGGAAACGCCAGCAGTCCCAGCGCCGCTGCCAGCACCGCCATGGGCACAAGCTGCACATAGAGATTTCGCCGCGCCCGGTCCCGCCGCCGAAGCGGAAACACCGCCGGAGCTGCCGCCATGGGGAGCAAGATCAGGCATACAATCAGAATTTTTCCCATGGTCCCCTCCTCACACCGCTCCCCAGCTGACCAGCTTTAAAAACCCGATCAGCGTATTGGAGCACAGCGCCAGCACAGCGCCGGCTGTCGTCAGCAGTACCAGCGGCACGGTCATGGCCTTTCCGGGGTCGTGGAGCTTGAAAAGCGCCTCTCGATCCAGCTCGCCCACGGGAAAATAGGCCCGGGCCACAATGGTAATCAAATAGAGCGTGGTCAGCAGCGTGGACAAAATCAACGCGCCGATGCCCACATAGGCCAGCGGACTTCCGGAGGCCACCGCCGCCTGCGCGATCATCCACTTGCCCGCAAAGCCCCCCAGCGGCGGCAGACCGATCAGGGCGAAGGAGGACACTGTAAACGCGCCAAACACCGTTGGCATCGCCCTGCCGAAACCCTCCAACTGATAGACATATTCCCGGCCACTCTGATGAATGATGGCTCCGGCGCAGCAAAACATAGTGATCTTCACCACAGCGTGGTAGACCATGTGGGTCAGGCCGCCCAACATGCCCATGGAGGTCATCATGGTAAAGGAAAAGAGGATATAGGAGAGGTTGCTCACGGTGGAAAATGCCAGTCTCCGCTTGAGGTGCGGCGTGCGAAGCGCCCGGGCGGAGCCATAGACGATCGTCACGATCGCCGCCGTCATCACGACGGTCTGGGCCCAAGTTCCCCGGAGAAAATCCGCGCCGAAACCGTAATAGATGAGCCGCAGCACAGCAAAGGCACCCGCCTTTACCACCGCCGCCGCATGCAGCAAAGCGGAGACGGGCGTGGGCGCGACCGAGGCGTCCGGCAGCCACCCGTGGAACGGGAAGATAGCTGCTTTCACGCCAAAACCGAAAAATGCCGCCACAAAAGCCACCAGCAGCACCTGCTCGTTTCCGGCGGTGAGCGTCGAGTCCAGCACGCCGCCATAGGTGAAGTTCAGCGTGGTCCCGTAATGGAGCAAAAACACGATGCCAATAAAGGCAAAGGCGGCTCCGGACAGGGAATAGATCAGATATTTTCGCCCGGCGTACCGGGCCTTTTCGTCCAGTGCATGCATGACCAGCGGCAACGTGGTCAGCGTCAGCAGCTCATAGAAGAAATAGAGCGAGAGAAAATCCTCTGAGTAGGCAATGCCCAGCACCACGCCGAAAGCCATGAGCCAAAAACCGAAAAATCGGTTCTCTCCGCCCTCGTGAGACATGTAGTCCAGCGAATATACCGTCACCAGCGGCCACAAAAACGACACGATCGCGCCATATACCATGGACACCCCATCGATTCGCAGCGAGATGGAAAAGAGATCGGAAAACCGGACCAGTATGCAGGCCAGTGCCTCGCCGCCCCGAAGATAGGTCAGAGCGATGGCTCCAAAGGACAGCGCCGAGGTAGCCAGCACCGCCGCCATCACAAACGCGTTGCGCCCACGGCGGCTTTTGGGCTGCGCGATTAAAAGGACAATGCCCAGCAGGAATGGGAGCAAAATGGGAAACGTCAGCAAACGATGCACAAACGCCCCTCCTTTCTTCGTCTTTTCATCGGAACAGATGGGGAATAAAAGTCTCCAGCCAAGAAAGCAATCCACCGGGCAGTAGCCCCAGCAGCAGGCATCCGCCGGACAGTAGCAGCATGGGCCATGTCATTTGCGGCCCGACCTCCCGGCGCTCCACAAGAGAGTCCTTGCCGGGGAAAAATCCATTTGTGACGATGGGCATCAAATATCCCGCCGTCAGCAGCGCGGAGACAAGCAGCACCACCAGTCCTGCCACGCCGAAGCCGCGCAGCGGTCCCTCCAGCCCCGCCGTCACCAGAAACCACTTGCTGACAAAGCCGCCCATGGGCGGAATCCCGATCAGGGACAGGGAGGCCAGTGTAAAGCACCACATCGTCACAGGCATCCGCTTGCCGATTCCCCGCAGTTGATCCACCCGGAGAAAGCTGGTGGAAAAAATGATCGCGCCGGCAGCCAGAAAGAGCGCGTTTTTAGCCAGCGCGTGATAGACCAGTTGGGTCAGCGCGCCCAGCATTCCGCCGGGAGAGAGCAGCAGCAAGCCGAACAGCACGTATGAAACCTGACTGACGGTGGAATAGGCCAGCCGCCGTTTCAGTTGCTTTTCCCGATAGGCCAGCATGGACCCCACAAACACCGTAACCAGCGCCAGCGTCAAAAGGGCATACTGGGGCCAGCTATTCGCCAAAAACGCCGGGGAGAACATGTAATACGTCACCCGGATCACCGCCAGCACGCCGCCCTTTGTGATGACGCCGGACAGCACGGCGGAGGCCGGAGCGGGCGCCACGGGATGGGCGGAGGGCAGCCACGCCTGCATGGGCATCATGCCCGCCTTGGCGCCAAAGCCCACGATCATGAGAAAATACGCCGTCAGCAGCAGCGGTCGGTGCTCCGCCGCCTTCACAAGATCGATGGCCCCGCCGGCTACAAAATCCGGCGTAGCCAGATAGTAGGCCACAAAAAAGTAGCCCGCCAGCGCGATGCCCGCGCCAAACACGGAAAAGCCCAGATACTGAAATCCCGCGCGGCGCGCCGCCGGCGTGCCGCTGTGCAGCACCAGCGGCACCGTGATGAGCGACATCATCTCAAAAAACATATAGAGCGTCACAAAATTCCATGCAAGGGACAAGCCCATCAGAATTCCCAGCGTCATGGTGTAAAAGCCGAGAAAGTGCCGCTCGCCGCCGGCATGGCGGATATACGGGAACGAAAACACCGCCACCGGCACCCAGATCAAGACGATCAACAGCATGAAAAACTTGGAGAGGCTGTCGCTGCGAAGGGCCAGCGTCAATCCGCCCTGAATCGTCAGCAGCTCCAGCTTTTGAGCCGGCAGCGCGCAAACCAGCACCACCAGCGCGGCGGTGACCGCCGCCAGAGACAGGGCCAGTCGGTTGCGGAATGGCTCGTTCTTCACGCGAAAAACGAAGATCCCGCCCAGCAGGGGAATCAAAACAGGCAACAACAGCATAGCGTTCCTCCAAGGTTGGAATTGCATCCGGCGGTCTTTTTCACATCAGCCGGACGCCCGCTTCGATCACCGCGGTAATGGGATGATAAAAAATGCCCAGCGTAAAAATCCCCGTCATCAGGGACAGCGCCGCCACTGTAAAGGAGCGGTCAAAGGCCAGCAGCTCCGGCGTGGCATCCGCCAGAACCGTCTGCTCCTCCTCGGGGGCAGGCCGCACCCAGATGGCCAGCAGCGCCGGAATATAGTAGAGCGCGTTGAGCACCGTGGAAAGGGCGATGGTCAGCAAAATGAGCGCCGTTTTATTGGTTGGCAGGGACGCGCTCGCAAAATACAGCTTGGAGACAAAGCCGCCAAAGAGCGGAATGCCGATCATGCTGAGTGCGCCCACGGTAAAGCCCAGCCCCGCAATGACATCGCGATACGCGCTGCCCCGGAGATTTTTAAGGCTCCTGTGGTGTCCGCTGACAGCGCTGAGCCGTCCGGCGCAGCAAAAGAGCAGCGGCTTGCAGCAGGCATGGACCAGAATGTGGAAACAGGAGGCCACCACGCCCGCCGGGGTCCCCAGCCCCAGACCCATGAAAATGTATCCGATCTGCGCCACGGAGGAATAGGCCAGCATCCGCTTAATGTGGTATTCCCGCATAGCGCCCAGAGAGCCAAACACCATTCCCAGCAGGCCAAACAGCAAAATGATGTTGCTCACGCCCAGCTCTTCCATCAAATCCAGCGAGAAAACCCGCACCATCATCGTAATCATCAGCACGATATAGCCCTTGAGGACCAGACCGGACAAAATGGCGGAGGAGGCCGTCGTTGCGCCGCCATGGGCGTCGGGCAGCCACAGATGGAAGGGAAACATGGCGCTTTTGATACCAAGTCCGGCGATGATGAGCCCCACGGCTACGGTCAGCGGCAGGCGGTATTCCCCGCTTTGCCGGAGCGCCGCCACCGCCTCCGCCAGAGACGGCATTAAGAGATACCCGGTGATGCTGTTGAGAAAGGTCAGCCCGATCAAAAACAGGCCCGACCCCAGAAGGCTCATGAAGAGATAGCGGACCGTGGCAATGAGATTTGGGCCGTTGTCCTTTGCCATCACCAGCGCACAGGCGGCAATGGTGCTGATCTCTATAAAGACATAGCCGGTGAACACGTCGTTGGTATACACCAGCGACAGAAGCGACGCCTCCAGCAAATTCACCATGACAAAGTAGAATTTCTGCTTTTCCGGTAAAATATCGTGGAACAAATCCCGGCTTCCGCCCAGCAGCGCCGTGGCCATGCCCACCGAAAAGGTGGTCGTCAGCAGCGCTTGCAACGGCCCCACCCGAATGGCGTTTCCGTAGGGCGCCACAAAGCGGCCCATTGTGTAGACAAAGCTCCGCCCGTTGGAAAAGGTATCCGCCAGCACAATTGCGGAGAGTGCGGCGGCTGTGACGCACACGCCCAGCGTCATGCGATAGGCCACTCGTCCCCGGGGCATGACCGCCGAGAGGATTCCCGCGATCATGGCCAGAAAAATGGAGAAAAACGGCAGGTTTTCCACAAATGGCCGCATCAGTCGTCCTCCTTTTTGGCGCGCTCCAGCAGCTCCAGCAGCTCAATGGTCCCGTAGCGCCGGTAAATCCGCTGGATCAGTGCCAGAGAAAAGGCAGTAATGCTGACGGAAACCACGATGCCGGTCAGCACCAGTCCGCTGGGAATGGGGTTGATGTAGAGGGGATTGAAGCCGTTTTCCCCCACAATCGGCGCGATGCCGCCATCGATATAGCCCAGAGAGGCCAGCAGCAAAAAAACGGCGGAATCCATGATGTTGAACCCCACCACCTTCTTCAACAAATTCTGCTGAAGCATCATATTCAAAAAGCCCACGCCAAACAGCACCACCGCGGTAACTGCAAAGCGGTTTTGCATCAGGATCTCCAGCATGTTGCCCGTCCTCCGGTTTCAAAATTGGGCGAAGCCTTACAGCTCGCCTCTTTCAAACAGCGCGTAAAAGCCATAGATGGTGCAGGCCACCACCAGCCCCACGGCAAAGTCGATAAAAAGCGCCATGCTCTCCAGCTCGTTGGGAAGCCTGTTGGCGCCCATGAAAATATAGGCGCCATACAAAAACGCGTAGAGCAGCAGTCCGAAGGTCCGCACGGCGGCATAGCGCCGGGGACCCATCAGGGCCTGCGCCCGGGCGGGCCCATAGGCCGCGGAATACAAAATCAGCCCCGCGCCCAGAATCGTGCCGCCGGAAAAGCCGCCGCCCGGCGAAGTCTCGCCATTGAGCAGCACATAGACGGCAAACAGGAACATCACCGGAACCAGCACTCTTGCCGCCTGCTTCAAAATGACGTCCTCATGCTCGTTGGCAAGGGCGTTTTCTTCCTCCATCCGCCGCGCCTCCCGCTCCGTCACGGTCCGCTCGTCCCGCAACAGCAGCATCATGACGGAGGTTACTGCCAAAAACAGCACGCAGCTCTCGCCCAGCGTGTCAAAGCCGCGATAGCTGAGGATCATGGCAGTCACGGCGTTGGCAGAGCCCGTCTCCTCCGCGCCGTACTCCAAATAGTGCTCAGCCACCTCGTTGTTGATGGGGTTATCCGCCTCTCCAAACCGCGGCATGGTCATCACAGCCGCCAGCAGCACTCCCACCAAAGCGAGGCAAATCACGGTGGCTGCCAGCGGATACCAGTTGAAAAACTTTCTCAGGCGGTGCTTTTCCCGCTTTTCATGCTCTTCCTCGCTGGGTCGAAAATCCCGCGGCGGGCGCTGCTCCATGACGAACAGCGACCGGTCCTTGGGCTCCCGCTCCCCGTCCACCCAGACAAGCAGCTTTTTTTGCCAGGAGGGTCCTTCCGCTTTTTTATTCATCCCGGGTCCCCTTCAACGCATGGATTTTTTTCAGTGTCAGGAAAAAGAGGATGCTGGTCACGCCCGCGCCCACAGCCGCCTCCGTAATGGCAAGATCGGGGCTTTGCAGCAGACTCCACAAAACAGCCATCAGCAGAGAAAACGCCATGTAGACAATCACGGTGGTCAAAAGGCGCTTGCAAAGCGGCGCAGCCACGGCGCAGATCACAATGCCCGCAAGCAGGCAGTATTCCAAAACGATCATCGCTCCTCCACCTCGCATGCCTCCGAGAGATCCGGGATGGTGAAAACCTCCATCTCGGCGATCAGGTGACTGGCTACCGGGCTCGTGAGCCACAGGAACAGAAAAATCAACAGCGTCTTGGCGGCGGACAGATTCCACCCGTGCAAGAACATCAATCCGATCAAAATGCAAAAAATCCCCAGCGCGTCGCCCACTGCGGCGGCATGCATCCGGTTGAGGACGTAATCCAGCCGGTATAGGCCCAGCACCGCCGTGAAAAACACAAACAGGCCAAACAGCACCAGCGCAAGGCCCAGAGCCGTTACAATGTCATGCATCATGTGCATCGCCTCCTGTTTTGATCCGCTGGCGACGCCGCTGCCGTCTGCGCTGCCATATGAGCACCAGCCGGGAGACGACCACCACCGTCAAAAAGCTCAAAAGAGCGTAAACCAGCGCCACATCCACCAAAAAATCCTCCCGCTGCCAGACAGCCAGCACGGAGATCGCCGCCACCACCAGCGTGTTGATGACGTTGACGGCAATGATGCGATCCGTAAAGCGGGGGCCCAGAATCGCCCGCACCAGCGTGGCCAGCATCAGCAGCGCCAGCACCACAGCGCTGGCGGTCAGCACAACTTCTTTCATCCGTTCCATGCTCACGCCTCCAGCTCTTCCAGCCGCCGCTGGAAATCGCACCGCTCGATGCCCTCCGCCAAAGACGCGTTCAAGGCATGGACGCACATCCGCCCATCCGACGTCTCCACCGTAATCGTTCCGGCAGTCAGCGTGATGGAATCTGCCAGCGCCGCACGGCCCCAGTCGGTGTGCAGCGTTGTGTCAAACCAGATGAGCTTAGGGTGCATCGACCGCCCGCGGGTATACACCAGCTTCATGACCACAAAGCCCGCCTTGAGCATTTCCCAAACCAGAACGACGAGATAGGCGCAGCCTTTCCAGAGCTTTTTGGCCGCGTTCCGGCCCAGTTGCGGGCGGTAGCCCAGCATCTTGCGGCAAAACAGATCCAGCAAAATGGAAACCGCTCCGCCCCAAAGACAGACGCCCACCGTCACGTTGCCCGCCAACAGCAGCCACAGAAGAAAGAATAAAATTGGCATCTGTCCACCTCGCGTTTTCGCAAAATTTTGCAAAAAATAGACGCTGAAGGCATGACTCGTGGGGAATCGCACCATCGCATTTGCCACGGGCGCTCGCCTTCGAGCGTCTTAAAATCGTCACTGTTCATCGTTAAAAAAGAAACGATCTTGTTTTATTGTAAAGAATTCCAAACGGTCTGTCAACCGTTCGTGAAAAAACATCTGCGGTTTTTCGTGAAATTATTTGCCAAAATATGGCGAATCATTTTGTGCAATTTGACAGCAAATCGTTTGCGTTGCAAAACCGCTTCACATATTCCTGAATATAGCGCATGAAATTCCGCGTCACCGGCGAAGCCGCCTTCACCTGCGGCACGCCCATGCCCAGCATCCGGCTTTGCGTGGGTTCGATGGGCAGCGCCACCGCGCCGTTTGGATAATGGCGCAGCAACAGCTCCGACAGAATGGACACGCCCAGTCCCTCCGCCACCATGGAGATGATGGCATAGTCGCTGCATGCGGAAAAGAGGATGCGGGGCCGGTGGGTCAACTTTTCCAGAATGTTATGGACTTCGCCGTCATAGCCGGGCATCGGCATGATGAACGGTTCCCGGGAGAGCTCCTCCAGCGGCATTTGAAGGCCGCCTGCCAGCGGGTGATTGGGCGGCACCAGCGCCAGCATCTGATCCCGGCAAAGGGGCAGCCACTCAAAATCATGGCCCTCTCCGCCGGCATACAGGCAGAGATCCGCCTCTCTGCGCGCCATCACGCCCTCGATGATATCCGCGCCGCCCTCGGTGATCTGGATCTCTACATTGGGATAATCCTTTTGAAACCCTGCAATGATCTGCGGCAGCCAATAAGCCGCCACACTGGGATAGGCCGCCACGCGAATCCGTCCGATATCCGCGCCCTTGATCTTGGCGACGTTTTGCTCCAGCGCCTCATTGGTCCGCAACAACTGGCGGATCACGGGCAGCAGCAGCTCCCCCTCCGTGTTGGGCAAAATCCCTGCGGAGGTCCGCAACATCAGCGGAAAGCCCACCTCATCCTCCAAAGACTGCATCATATGGCTGATGCCGGACTGGGTATAGCCCAGTTCCTCCGCCGCCTTGGAAAGGCTTCCCAATTCCACGGCCCGGACAAACGCCTCGTACTTGCGGATATTCATGGAATCCTCCCGTTTTCTGTCCGTTCATCACGCCTATTTATCATGCCTGTTTTTCATGGTTGTCATGACAAACTGGACATTCTCGAATGCCTGTTTTTATGTTACAGTATGACTATCCAAAAGGCAAGAATTATTTCTCCGTTGGAGAGAGTTCCCATTTTGGTTTTCCCCTCTCCGCGTTGCCTCAAGCGCGGACCATCTTTTCTCACATGGGGTCGCCTCCCTTCGATTTGACAGGGTCGATGGGGCTTCGGCGCACTCCAAAATAAACCGCTGCCTGATGCAGCGGTTTGTTTTTTTGAGATTGTTTCTAACACTCTGCAAGACGGTTCTCACAAGTTGAAAAAAAGGCTGCCTTCGG
>CAZKMN010000036.1:0-11975 GCA_964553905.1 uncultured Oscillibacter sp. | reverse complement strand
TCCGCAGGCTCTTGGGGGTAACTTCCAGCAGCTCGTCGTCCGCCAAAAACTCCAAGCACTGTTCCAGACTCATCTGTCTGGGCGGCACCAGACGCAGTGCGTCATCGGAGCCGGAGGCCCGGGTGTTGGTCAACTGCTTTTTCTTGCAGACGTTGACGTTGATATCCTCGCTGCGGGGAGACACGCCGATAATCATGCCGCCGTACACCGGCACGCCTGCGCCGATGAACAGCACGCCGCGCTCCTGAGCGTTATAGAGGCCGTAGGTAATGGACTCGCCGGTTTCAAACGAAATCATAGAGCCGCTGCCACGGCGGGAGATATCTCCCTTGTAAGGCGCATAGGAATCAAACACGGAGGCCATAATGCCCTCGCCTCTGGTGTCCGTGAGGAAGTCGTTGCGATAGCCGAACAGCCCACGGGCGGGAATCAAAAATTCCACCTTCATCCGCGCACCCACCGGAGTCATCTCCAGCATATCGGCCTTGCGTGCACCCAGCTTTTCAATGACAGCACCCACGCAGTCGCCGGGCACATCCACCACCAGACGCTCGATGGGCTCGCACTTGACGCCGTCGATCTGCTGATAGAGCACACGGGCGGGAGAAACCTGGAATTCATACCCCTCCCGGCGCATCGTCTCAATCAAAATGGAAAGAGACATCTCGCCTCGTCCGGCTACGTTGAACGCCGTATCCACATCCGTCTCAGTGACCCGGAGGGACACGTCCTTGAGCATTTCCCGGAACAGACGGTCCCGGAGCTGGCGAGAGGTGACGAATTTTCCCTCCCGTCCGGCGAAGGGAGAGTCGTTTACCGAGAAGGTCATCTCCAGCGTGGGAGCGCTGATCTTCACAAAGGGCAACGCCTCCACGGTATCGCTGGCGCAGATGGTATCGCCGATCGTCACATCGGGAATGCCGCTCATGGCAATGATATTGCCGGCGGTGGATTCCGTGACGGGCTTACGGGCCAAGCCCTCAAATTCATAGATTGCGGTGGCCTTGGCCTTTCTCAAAACAGCCTCAGGCGCATGGTAGTTGCAAACGGCGATCTCCTGATTCTGCTTCAAAACACCGCGCTCGATCCGGCCGATGGCAATCCGGCCCACAAACTCGTTATAGTCGATGGAGCTGACCAGCATCTGGAACGGCTGGTCCAGATCCGCTTCCGGCGCGGGAATATACTCCAAAATGGTGTCCAGCAGCGGCGTGAGGTCCTCGCCCGGCACATCGGGAGAATAGGAGGCCGTCCCCTGTCGACCGGAGCAAAACAGCATGGGGGAATCCAACTGCTCCGGTGTGGCGTCCAGATCCATCAAAAGCTCCAAAACCTCGTCCACAACGGCATGAATCCGCTGGTCGGGGCGATCGATCTTATTGACCACCACGATCACGCGATGGCCCAGCTCCAGCGCCTTGCTCAACACAAAGCGTGTCTGCGGCATGGGGCCCTCGGCGGCGTCCACCAGCAAGATGACGCCGTTGACCATTTTTAAAATCCGTTCCACTTCGCCGCCAAAGTCGGCATGGCCCGGGGTATCCACAACGTTGATTTTCGTATCGCCATAGCGGATGGCCGTATTTTTGGCCAAAATCGTGATGCCACGCTCCCGCTCCAAATCGCCGGAGTCCATGACGCGGTCCACCGTCTCCTGATTTTCACGGTAAGCACCGCCCTGTTTGAGCATCTCATCCACCAGCGTGGTCTTGCCATGATCAACGTGGGCAATGATTGCTACGTTTCTCAAATGTTCGTTTTGCATAATTAAAGTAAAGCCCCTTTCCGTATCGGCTGAAACATTCTATTGCTTTTTTACACACAGGTTGTTATTATAGTCCGTTTTTTCCCGCATTTCAATACAAAACTCATTGTTTTTTAAATTTTTGTTCTCTTTTTTGCTTGAAATGGCTGTTTTTCGCCGGATGCGTCTTTTTTACCAAAGAAGAGTGTCCACCAGTGGCGTTTTTTGGTCCTCCGTACATTGACACTTCAAAAAGCCCTTATTATAATGTAGGGACTGTGACGGAAGCGACGCCAGCGCCGCACGTTCCGCCGCAAGTACCGTGGTCCGCTGGGACCACCCCGGAGGCGTTCATGTATGTACCATATCAAAACATTTAATAAAATTTCCCCTGTGGGTCTGAGCAAATTCGACCCGGAGACCTATGTCGTTGGAGATGCCGTGACGCAGGAAGACGGCATTCTGGTCCGTTCTGCCAAGCTGCTGGACTACGACTTTCCCAAAAGTCTTCTGGCCATCTCCCGGGCCGGCGTAGGGGTGAACAACATTCCGATTGAGCGCTGTTCCCGGGAGGGAATTGCCGTTTTCAGCACGCCCGGCGCCAATGCCAACGCCGTCAAGGAGCTGGTGATCTGCGCCATGCTGATGGGCTCTCGGGACGTTGAGGGCTCCATTCGCTGGGTGCGCGATCAGGTAGACGCCGGGGTAGACGTGTCGACCGTGGTGGAAAAGGGAAAATCCGCATTCATCGGACCGGAACTATATCGCAAATCTCTGGGCGTCATCGGCCTTGGCGCCATCGGCTCTCTGGTTTCCAACATCGCCATCTCGCTGGGGATGGACGTGTACGGCTACGACCCCTATCTCTCGGTGGACGCGGCGCTGCGGCTGGACCGGCACATCCACGTGGTCAAGGAGATCAACGAGCTCTTTAAGCGCTCCGACTATATCACCCTGCACATTCACTACACGGACAAGACCCGTGGTCTGATCGATGAAAAAGCCACCGCGAATATGAAGCGCGGTGTGCGGCTCATCAATTTGGCCCGCGGCGAGATTGTGGACGACGATGCAGTTCTGGCGGCGCTGGATACCGGAAAAATCTCCACGTATATCACCGATTTTCCCAGCAATCGCCTTGTCAAAGCGCCCCATGTGATCGCCATGCCTCATCTGGGCGCCTCCACCCCGGAGAGCGAGCAGAACTGCGCGATCATGGCCGTTGACGAGCTGCGGGACTATCTGGAAAACGGCAACATCCGTAATTCCGTGAATCTGCCCAACGTCTCTCTGGAGCGCAGCGGCGTGATGCGAATGTGCATCATTCATCAAAACGTTCCCGCCATGCTGGCCAACATCACCACCTTGCTGGCAAAGGACAGCGTCAACGTGGAGAACATGAGCAACAAGTCCAAAGGGGACTACGCCTACACCATTGTGGATCTGAACTGTCAGGTGGAGCCCTCCGTGATCGAGGACGTGACGCATCTGCACGGCGTCATCCGCGTGCGCGTGATTGCATGAGGCGGAGAAACGCAGCGTCTAAGCGCCAAGTCCGGCGACCTCTAAAAATTGACAAATTCATCTCATGAAGCAGCCAAAAGGGCCTGCTGTCTGTGAATTGCAGGCAGCAGGCCCTTTTTCTTGCCGCGGAGACATTGCGCCAAGGCAAATTTCCCCCGCCCCGCAGCAGCTCTGCGAATTTCGCTCTTTATAAATGTGGCAGCTCGCCTGCAAGAAACCCCAGAGCGCGTTCAAAGGGCTCTGCTTCATTTCCGGCGCATCTCCCATGTCCGAAGGCCTTTTTTCGCAGAAAAACACCCCAACCGTTATGCAGTCGTTCCTACTGTCTAACAATTGGGGTGCGGTTTTTGGGGTACGACACTCTTTGTTCCCCGCTGTGCATTGACGTTCTTTGCATCCAGACCTCCGTCGAACATCCAGTAAAGGCAAAACGCTCAGTCGTCTTCCTCCAGCATGTTCTGAGCTTGCTTCAAAATCCGGCAGAGCAGCGCCTTTGCCGTGTCCAGTTGCCCCTTGTCAATCAATTCAACGGCATCTTGCAACGGACCGCACAATGTACAAAAAAGCAGTTCTTCTTCTGTCATCTGCCGCTCTCCCCCTTCCAAATCAATGTCCCTATCTTATTCACTTCTTTTGGAAAAATCCAACAAATTTTGTCGACTGGGCAAAAAGATTTTTCCTTTTTTATGCATAGCAACGAGATCCTCACATATACTGCAAAAAGCTGTCAGCTTCTTTTGTTGGAAAGGACGATGTTTCATGGAAGCACATTACCCGTTTTCTCTGCCACCCCTGCCTTACGCGTATAACGCCCTTGCGCCGGAGATGGACGAGCGCACGCTCCACTTCCACCACGACAAGCATTTTGCCACTTATATCGACACGCTGAACCGCCTTTTGGAGCCCCATCCCTCGCTCCATCAGGATTCTTTGGAAAAACTCTGTCGGGATTACGCGCTGTTGCCGGACGAGATCCGCCAAGGTGTGCGGAACAATGCCGGCGGCGTTTTGAATCACGACCTCTTCTTCCGCATGCTGGCGCCAAAGCCCGTTTCCTCCCCCTCCGGGGCGCTAAGCGCGGCGATCGAGCGGGATTTTGGTGGAAGCTCCGCGCTCAAAAGCGCCATGAAGCAGGCCGCGCTGGGGCAGTTCGGCTCCGGCTGGGCCGTCTTGACCACGGATGAACCCGGTCACCTCTCTGTTTGCAAAACCGCCAATCAGGACACGGTGCTGCCTCTATTCCCGCTGCTTTGCTGCGATGTGTGGGAACACGCCTACTATTTGCAGTACCAAAACCGGCGGGCGGACTACTTTGAGGCGTGGTGGCTTCTCATCGACTGGCCCGGCGTTTCCCAGTTTTATACTGCTCGCGCAGAGAAAGCGCTGTAAACTAATCGGCAATTGTCTATAATTACAATACTTTAGTATTTTTATTTAGTCAAGTAACATTTTACAATTATATTGTATTCTCAGTCGTCCATGGTAAAAAGGAGGGCGGCTCCATGCTGCATGAGCAAATTCGCCGCCTGCGGTTGGCTCAGGGCTTCACGCAGGTGGAACTGGCACATCGTCTGGGCGTGTCTAAACAGAGCGTTTCCAACTGGGAAAACAATAATATTCAGCCCTCCATTGAGCTTCTGGAGCGGTTGGCCGATCTCTTTTGCGTGACGACTGACTGTCTGTTGGGGCGCGATGAACGGCAAAAGCTGGATGTATCCGGTTTGACCGACTCCCAAGTGGCTCATTTGCAGTTCCTAGTTGCGGACCTGCGGCAGCAACCGCAGTGATTTGTGAAAACGCGAAAAAGCGGGGCGCTCTTCGGCCCGCTTTTTTGTGCGTCTTCCTATGGGAAAACCGTTGACAAGGAAGGACGTTTCCGATATCATACTATGTTGAATACTACTGCGAGAGGAGAACATCATGAGTTTGGTTCTGACCGGCGGAGCTGTTTTTTTAAACGGCAGTTTTCAGAATATGGACGTTGCCGTGGAGCAGGGTCGTATTGTTTCCGTTTCCCCCTCCCTTTCCAAAGACGGCGTTTCCGTCATTGAAGTGCATAATTGTTTGATTGTTCCAGGTTTCGTTGATGTTCATGTTCATCTTCGAGAGCCTGGTTTTTCTTATAAGGAGACGATTGCCTCCGGCACAGCCGCCGCTGCCGCCGGAGGATACACGGCGGTTTGCGCCATGCCGAACCTGAAGCCCGTCCCTGACTGCCCCACTCAGTTGCAGTCCCAGCTGGACGCCATCGCGAAAGACGCCAAGGTCCGCGTTTATCCCTACGGCGCCATCACCCGCAGGCAGCAGGGCCAGACTCTTGCGGATCTCGCCGGTCTTGCGCCCCTCGTCCCCGGTTTTTCCGACGACGGGCGTGGCGTCCAGTCCGCCGAAATGATGCGGCAGGCCATGGCACTTGCCAAATCGCTGGACAAGCCCATCGTGGCCCACTGTGAGGATGAGCAGCTTCTGACCAAGGGCTGGTGCGTTCATGACGGAGCCTTTGCCCGCGCCCACGCTCTGGTGGGGAACGACCCTGCCAGTGAGTGGAAGCAGGTGGAGCGGGACATTGCGCTGGTGCGGGAGACAGGCTGCCGTTACCACGTCTGCCACGTTTCCACCCGGGAATCCGTGGCTCTCATCCGCGCCGCCAAAGCGGAGGGACTGCCTGTCACCTGCGAGACCGGGCCGCACTATCTGGTGCTTTGCGACGAGGATCTCCGGGACGAGGGGCGTTTTCGCATGAATCCCCCCATTCGCTCTGCCGCAGACCGGGATGCGCTGATCGCCGGTCTTTTGGATGGCACCGTGGACTGCATCGCAACCGACCACGCGCCCCACAGCGCGGAGGAAAAAAGCGGAGGCTTGCAGCACAGTCTCAACGGGATCGTGGGGCTCGAATGCGCGTTTTCCGTGCTGTACACGCAGCTTGTGGAAGCCGGGATCGTACCTTTGGAGCGACTGATCTCCGCCCTGTCCATCCGGCCGAGAGAAATTTTTGATCTGCCCGGTGGGGCCATTCGTCCCGGCGAGATTGCAGATCTCACCGTACTGGACTCGAATCGCCCACACACCATCGACGCCGCGACCTTCCGCTCTCTGGGCCGGGCGACCCCCTTTGACGGCTGGTCCGTCTCGGCAGCCGTGGCCATGACCCTCTGCGGAGGCGAACTCGTCTACGCAGATTTGAAACAGGAGGAATCCCTATGAAGCAAACGATTTTCACGCTGGAGCACGCAAAGCAGCTCTGCTCCGACACCTATGAGCTGGTCCTCTCAGGCGACACTTCCTCCATCACCGCGCCGGGACAATTTTTAAATTTAGAGCTGCCGGGAAAGTTTTTGCGCCGTCCCATCTCCATCTGCACATGGGACGAGCAGGCCCTCATTTTGCTGGTCAAGGTCGTGGGCGAGGGCACCCGGGAGCTGGTACGCAGCGTGCCGGGCACCGAATTCTCCGTTTTGTGCGGTCTGGGCAACGGATTTGACCTAACCTTAGGCGGCAGCCACCCCATCTTGGTGGGAGGCGGCATTGGAATTGCGCCCCTGTATGCTCTGGCGCAGCGGATGCTGGAAAACGGCACGGTCCCCACGGTAGCGCTGGGCTTTCGCACTGCGGCGGACATCTTCTATCTGGAGGAATTCACCGCCTTGGGCTGCCGTGTGCTGGTCGCTACCGAGGACGGAAGTCTGGGTACCAAGGGCTTTGTCACCGATCTTGCGGCCCACGTGCCGGAATGCGACTACGCTTTCGTCTGCGGTCCGCTGCCCATGCTCCGAGCCGTGCACGCTCTGCCTCAGCTCACGGGCGGACAGTTCAGCTTTGAGGCCCGGATGGGCTGCGGATTCGGCGCGTGCATGGGCTGCACCGTGCCCACCACAACCGGCTATAAGCGCATTTGCAAGGACGGGCCCATTTTGTACAGGGAGGAGATCGTATGGTGAATCTATCGGTTTGTCTCGCGGGAGTGGAGCTGAAAAACCCCATCATCCCCGCCTCCGGCACCTTTGGCTACGGTCGGGAATACGCGGAGCTTTACGACCTGAATCTTCTGGGCAGCTTTTCTTGGAAGGGCACCACGGCTGAGGCCCGGTTGGGAAACCCGCAGCCCCGCATTGCGGAAACCGCCTGTGGAATGCTGAACGCCGTGGGACTGCAAAACCCCGGCATGGACGCCGTGATCGCAGAGGAGGCGCCCCACATCGCCCGGATTTTTCAAGGGCCGGTCATTGCCAACGTAGGCGGGTTTACGCTGGAGGAATACGCGGAAAACTGCCGGAAGCTGGATCGCGTGGAGCAGGTTGCCATTTTGGAAGTGAACATCTCCTGCCCCAACGTGCACGCCGGCGGCAAAAATTTTGGCTGCGACCCCAAGGCCGCCGCTGAGGTGACCCGGGCGGTGAAAGCCGTCACCAAAAAGCCGGTTTTTATGAAGCTCACGCCCAACGTGACCGACATTACGGAAATTGCACGGGCCTGCGCCGATGCAGGCGCGGACGGGCTCTGCCTCATCAACACCCTTTTGGGAATGCGAATTGACCTGAAAACCAGACGGCCCCTGCTGGCCAACCGCACCGGCGGGCTCTCCGGCCCCGCAGTCTTCCCGGTGGCGCTTCGCATGGTGTGGGACGTCTACGAGGCTGTCGGGCTGCCCATCATCGGCTGTGGCGGCGTCTCTTCCGCCGAGGACGCGGCAGAGATGATGCTGGCGGGCGCAACCGCCGTGGAGGTTGGCGCAGCCAATCTGATAGACCCCTATATCTGCAAAACCATCATCGAAGAACTGCCCGCCGTATGCAAGCGGCTGGGCGTAGATCAAATTTCTCAATTGACAGGAGGAGCGCACCATGGCTAAAGACGTAATCGTGGCACTGGATTTCCCCACCAAAGAGGAGACTCTTGCCTTTTTGGACCGGTTTCCCGCCGGAAAAAAGCCCTTTGTAAAAATTGGCATGGAGCTTTTTTACGCCGAGGGACCGGACGTGGTCCGCGCAATCAAAGACCGCGGGCACAAAATTTTTCTGGATCTGAAGCTCCATGACATCCCCAACACCGTCAAGCGGGCCATGCATGTGCTCTCCCGTCTGGATGTGGACATGGTGAACGTCCACGCCGCCGGCGCGGGAGAGATGATGCGCGGTGCGCTGGAGGGGCTCACCCGTCCGGACGGGTCCCGCCCCCTGCTGATCGCCGTGACCCAGCTCACCTCCACCGACGCCACCGCCCTGAAAGACGAGCTGCTCATCGACACGCCCATGGCGGAAACCGTGCTCTCCTATGCGGAAAACGCCGCCAAAAGCGGACTGGACGGCGTGGTCTGCTCTCCGCTGGAAGCTGCGCTGGTGAATGAACGCTGCGGAGCAGGCTTTTGCACCGTCACACCCGGCATCCGCTTTGCCGAGAGCGCCGTGGGAGACCAAAAGCGCATCATGACCCCGGCGCTGGCCGGAAAATCCGGCTGCGACTACATTGTGGTCGGTCGCCCCATCACGCAGGCGGAGGACCCCGTATCCGCCTATCTCCGGGCAAAGAACGATTTTCTCGGTTAATGGTCTTTTGACCAAACGATTTTAAAGGAGGATTTCTACTATGACTATCGAACAGACCATCGCCCATGACCTGCTGAGCATTGGTGCGGTGTTCCTGCGCCCCGACGAGCCCTTCACTTGGGCCTCCGGCATCAAAAGCCCCATTTACTGCGACAACCGCCTGACGCTGACCGCCCCCGAGGTCCGCACCCACGTGGAAACCGCGCTGGTGGATCTCATCTGCAAGCACTATCCCAACGTGGAGGTCTTGATGGGCACCTCCACCGCAGGCATCGCCCACGCCGCCATTGTGGGCCATCTCATGGGGCTGCCCATGGGCTATGTCCGCTCCGGCAACAAGGACCACGGTCGGGGCAACCGCATCGAGGGCAAGCTGGAGCCCGGTCAAAAGGTCGTGGTCGTGGAGGATCTCATCTCCACCGGCGGAAGCTGCATCGAAGTGGTGGACGCGCTGCGAGAGGCCGGCGCCGAGGTTTTGGGCATTGTGTCCATCTTTACCTATGGTCTGCAAAAGGGGCTGGACCGTCTCTCTGCGGCCCACGTGAGCAATTTCAGCCTCTCCAATTTTGACGCCGTGTGCGAGGTCGCCGCCGCCGAGGGCAAGATCCGCACAGAGGATATCACCCGCTTGAAACAATTTCGTGCCAATCCCTCCGACGAGAGCTGGAGAGGTTGAGAAAGGAGCCGTTATGTCTGCATGCCGCAATCTCATTGACATCACCGATCTCACCGTCGCCGAGATCGACCAGTTG
Source organism: uncultured Oscillibacter sp. (assembly GCA_964553905.1). Classification (GTDB taxonomy): domain Bacteria; phylum Bacillota; class Clostridia; order Oscillospirales; family Oscillospiraceae; genus Oscillibacter. Next base: position 2,409 of record CAZKMN010000036.1, on the reverse strand, counting down.
ATCTCCACCGCCGAGGATATCATTGCCCGGCCGGAGGCCTATCAGCAAGCCTGCGCTCACAAGCAGTTAGCCACGCTGTTTTTCGAGCCCTCCACCCGCACCCGGCTGAGCTTTGAATCCGCCATGCTGGCTCTGGGCGGACAGACGCTGGGCTTTTCCGCCGCCAACTCCAGCTCCACCGCCAAGGGCGAGACTGTGGGCGACACCATCCACACCGTGAGCTGCTACGCCGACATCATTGCCATGCGCCACCCCAAGGAGGGCGCGCCCTATGCCGCCGCCCAGTTTTCCGAAGTGCCTGTCATCAACGCAGGCGACGGCGGACACAACCACCCCACCCAGACGCTCACGGACCTTCTGACCATCCACCGGGAAAAGGGCAGATTGGGCGATTTCACCATTGGCTTTTGCGGCGATCTGAAGTTCGGACGCACGGTCCACTCCCTCGTCAACGCCCTGAGCCGTCAGAGCGGAATCAAATTTGTCTTTATCTCCCCGGACGAATTGAAGCTGCCCGCCTATTTGAAAGAACACGTTTTGGAGAAAAACGGTCTGGCCTACGAGGAGACCTCCAGTCTGGAATCCGCCATGCCTCAGTTGGACATTCTCTACATGACCCGTGTGCAAAAGGAGCGCTTTTTCAACGAGGCCGACTACATCCGTTTGAAAGACACCTATGTTCTGGACCCGGAAAAGCTGCTGCCCGCCAAGGCGGACCTGTGCATCCTCCATCCCCTGCCCCGGGTCAATGAGATCGCCGTGGCCGTGGACAAGGACCCCCGGGCCTGTTACTGGAAGCAAGTGAAAAACGGCAAATATATCCGCATGGCGCTGATTTTGAAGCTCCTGGATATCCGCGTATAAAGGGGAGGAAAAGCATGAATATTGACAGCATCCAAAACGGCGTGGTTCTCGACCACATTCAAGCCGGAAAAAGCATGGACATCTATAAATATCTGCATCTGGACGAGCTGGACTGCTCGGTGGCCATTATCAAAAACGTACGCAGCGGTCGCATGGGGAAAAAGGACATCATCAAAATCGACTCCCCCATGGAAGTCGATCTGGACGTGCTGGGTTACGTGGACCCCAACATCACCGTCAACATCATCCGCAACGGCGTCCGGGTGGACAAAAAGCATCTGGAGCTGCCCCGGAAGCTGGTAAACATCATCCACTGCAAAAACCCCCGCTGCATCACCGTGGCCGAGCCTCAGCTCGACGCCATCTTCCTTTTGAGCGACCCGGAAAAGCACACCTATCGCTGCGCCTACTGCGACACGGAAAAGCAGCGCCGCGTCTAACCAAATTCAGACGACGGGAGCGCCGAAAAAGCTGCGTCATTTTGAAAAAAACGGCCTCCATCCTCTATAAAACAGTCAAAAATTCCCCAATTTGCATGAAACGAAAATTTTCTTGCAAATTGAGGAATTTTTTGCAATTTTTGTTGCATTTTGTCAAAACTCGGCGTATACTGCAAGCCGAATAGAACTGGAGAGGATGATTTCTTTTGCAAAGCACGCCCGGAATGCGCCTGAAAAAAGATCTGATTGTCGCAGGATCTGCCGTTCTCATGGCATTGAGCTACGAGCTGTTTGTCTTCCCAAATGCCTTTGCCCCGGCAGGGATCAACGGTCTTGCCACCATGCTGCAATACCTGTTTCATATCAGCATCGGCTATCTGTCTCTGCTAATTAATCTGCCGCTCATTTTGCTGGCGTGGAAGCGGCTGGACCCGGATTTTGCCCGAAAAAGCCTGCTGTTCGTGCTGATTTTTTCCGCGCTGACCGTGACGCTTAACCGACTTGATCTCAGCGCCATTGTCTATCGCACCCCCTCGTCCCCCATTCTGGGGCCCATGGCCGCCGGCGTGGTCAGCGGTGCGGTATACGGTCTGGTGCTCCGGCAAAACGGCTCCACCGGCGGCACGGACATTGTGGCCGCATGGGTGCGGAAGCGGCATCCAGAAGCCAGTCTGGTCTGGGTGATCTTCGCGCTCAACGCCTCTGTTGCGCTGCTTTCCTTCTTCGTTTACGGCTATCAGTTTGAGCCGGTCATTTTGTGCCTGCTCTACTGCTACATCAGCTCCCGGATCAGCGACGGATTCCTCAAGGGCGTCAAGTCCGCCCTAAAATTTGAGGTCGTCACCCGGAACGCGCCGGCCCTTTCCAGCCGTCTGCTGCAAGAGCTGCATCACGGCGTGACCGTCCTGCCCGCCCGGGGCATGTATTCCGAAACGCCTGCGGCGCTGCTGGTCTGCGTGGTAAATCGCCATCAGGTGGTTCGCTTTCAGGAAATTTTAAAGGAATTTCCGGACGCGTTCGCCTATGTCTCCGACGTCAACGAGACATTGGGGAATTTCAAGCGCGTTTTAGAATAAGCTGTCTGGAGCGCAGGGATCCGCACAAA
>CAZKMN010000035.1:9213-12065 GCA_964553905.1 uncultured Oscillibacter sp. | reverse complement strand
GCACAGGATGTGGAGGAGGCTCGTCAGGCGGGGATGCGTCCTGCCATGCTGGATCGGCTGACGCTGACAGAGACCCGCATTGCCGGGATCGTGGACGGTGTGCGTCAGGTTGCGGCGCTGCCGGACCCCATTGGGCAGGTCACGAAGATGGAGCGCCGTCCCAACGGCCTCATAATTGGCAGACGGCGCGTCCCACTGGGGGTTATCGCCATGATCTATGAGGCCCGCCCCAACGTCACCGTGGATGCGGCGGTGCTGTGCCTGAAGGCCGGAAACGCCTGCATTCTGCGAGGCGGGAAGGAGGCCATTCGCTCCAACCGCGCCGTGACAGAGATCATGCGCTGCGCGCTGAAGGAGTCCGGTCTGCCGGAGGATTGCATCTCTCTGGTGCAGGATACCGGGCATGAGACGGCTCAGGAGCTGATGCATCTCGATTCGTATGTGGATGTGCTGATCCCACGCGGAGGCGCGTCGCTGATTCGGGCTGTGGCAAAGGAGGCCAGTGTCCCGGTCATCCGCACCGGAGAGGGCGTTTGCCACCTGTATATCGACGCCGACGCGGATCTGGATATGGGTGCGAAGATTCTCTATAACGCCAAGTGCTCACGTCCCTCTGTCTGCAACGCGGTGGAGTGTGTGCTGATTGCCCGAAGTGTGGCGGAGCCCTTTTTGGAAAAAGCGATTCCTCTGCTGGATCAGGACCACGTGGAGCTGCGATGCGATGAATCGGCAATGGCTTTGCTGAAAAAACGGGGAATTGCCGCTGTCGGGAGCGATTGGGATACGGAGTACGACGACTATATTCTGGCGGTCCGCATTGTGGAGGACGCACAGGAGGCCATTGAGTTTATCAATCACCATGGCACCGGTCATTCCGAGAGTATTGTGACGTGCAACTATTTTACTGCTCAGCATTTCCTCGATGCGGTGGATGCTGCGGCGGTGTATGTGAATGCGTCCACCCGCTTTACAGACGGCGGCGAGTTTGGATTGGGCGCCGAGATCGGCATCTCCACGCAAAAAATGCATGCCCGTGGCCCCATGGGGCTGGAGGAATTGACCAGCTGTAAATATGTCATTTACGGCGAAGGGCAGGTACGCTAAGCGGCCTCTGCCCAATGAAAAAGCAAAGGAATGTGAAAAATGATGACCACTCTTGGATTTATCGGAACCGGCAATATGGGCGGCGCATTGGCGCGGGCAGCCTGTAAGAGCATTCCCAGCGATCAGGTGTTTTTGTCCAACCGCACCGCAGAAAAGGCACGGCTTTTGGCGGAGGAGCTCTCTTGCAGGGCGACAGATAACACAGCCATTGCGGAACATGCCGATTTTATTTTTCTGGGCGTCAAGCCGCAGATGATGGAGGAGACTTTGGGCGAGATCGCCTCTACGCTGGCCCAACGGGAGAGCCGCTTTGTGTTGGTGAGCATGGCGGCGGGCCTCACGATCCAACGCATTGAGGAACTCGCCGGCGGCACATATCCCGTCATCCGTATCATGCCCAATACGCCTGCTTCTATCGGGGAGGGCATGGTGCTTTACGCCTGCGGCGAGCTTGTTACCAAAACGGAGGAGACGCTCTTTTTGAAGGCGCTGGCCGGAGCGGGCAGATTTTCTCCGTTGCCGGAGAACCTGATCGACGCAGGATCTGCGGTGTCGGGCTGCGGTCCGGCTTTCGTGGATCTGTTTGTGGAGGCGTTGGCGGACGGCGGCGTGGCCTGCGGGTTACCACGGGCGCAGGCCGTGGAGTTCGCCGCCCAGATGACGGCAGGCGCGGCGCGGCTCATTTTGGAGAGCGGGCGCCATCCCGGCGAGCTGAAGGACGCGGTGTGTTCCCCCGGCGGCACAACCATACAGGGCGTGCGGGCGCTGGAGCGCTCCGGGTTCCGGTCTGCGGTGATGGAGGCAGTCCTTGCCGCCTATGAGAAAAATGCGGAGCTGAAATAAGAAAAAGGGCGGAGCTGAAGCTCCGCCCTTTTTGTATATAGAAAACCCCCGGCTTGGCCGGGGGTTTCTTATTGTAAAGAGAGAGGAAAAGACCTCAACAGGGGAGCGGAGCGCCAAACATGCACACCGGGACTTGGCGCGATGTGCTCAGCTTGTGCGCGACTGCTTGTGCACGGCTGTCTGTACGCGACTGCTTGTGTGTTACTCTGAATCCTGCTGAGACGAGAGCAGCGCATCCTCCGCTGCCAGCTCGTCCTTGGCCTGCTGGAGAATTTTTCGTTCTGCCTTGGTGGTGAGTTGGGATTCATCAAATTTGGCAAAGAGATCGGGCCGCCGGCGCATGGTGCGCTGATAGCTCTCTTTTTTTCGCCATGCCGCCACCTTACCGTGGTCACCGGAGAGCAGGACCTCCGGTACGGCAAGACCGTGCCACTCCGCCGGGCGGGAATACTGGGGATATTCCAAAAGCCCGTTCCAGTGGGATTCCTCCTGAAAGCACTCCTCATCCGGCAACACGCCGGGGACCATGCGGCACACCGCGTCCGCCACCGCCATGGCGGGAATTTCCCCGCCGGTGAGGACAAAGTCCCCCATGGAGAGCTCCTCGTCCACGCAGACATCCAAAAACCGCTGGTCGACCCCCTCGTAATGACCGCAGATCAAAATGAGGTGATCGTAACGCTCCTTGAGCTCCTTAGCGACCTCCTGATTGAACGTACGACCGCAGGGGGACATGAAAATGGTACGACCGGGGCCGTACGTCTCCACAACGTGGGACCAGCAGCGATAGAGCGGGTCGGCCTGCATAACGGCGCCCCGACCGCCGCCGTAGGGATAATCATCCACTTGCATCTGCTTATTGGTGGTATACTGACGAATCTGATGGGTGCGGATGGCGATATAGC
>CAZKMN010000035.1:7537-9203 GCA_964553905.1 uncultured Oscillibacter sp. | reverse complement strand
GTCGGGAAAGAGGGTACAGATATCAATGTTCATCACTGGCGAGCCCCTCCCAGACGTGGACCGTCATCCGATTTTCCTCCATGTCAACCGATGCGATAAACGGACCCCGCACGGCGGGAATCAGGTATTCCCGCTTACCCCGGACCGTGTAGAGCTTGTGGGCAGGGTAGGGCGTGACTGTCACAAGCTCGCCTAAAAGCTCGCCTGTGGCGTCGTCAAAGACCTCCATCCCCAAAAGCTCATCATCGAAATACTCGCCATCGGGCAGGTGCGCGTCACAGCGGCGAATGAAGAGATCCCGATCCTTCAGCGTCAGGGCGGCATTCATATCGTCCACGCCGGGCAGCTTCATCAGCACCAGACTTTTATGGACGTGGCAGGCGGTGGGCTGCACCGGACGGCCATCCAGATAGAAAGTGGAAAAGCCCGTCAAAAAGGCGGCGTCGCCATCTCGGGGCTGGACCCGCACTTCCCCGCGAATACCGTGGGCGTTCACGATGCGGCCGATTTTGATAAATTCTAATTGCATGGAGCGGTTCTCCTTTATTTCTTTTATCTGCAAGTTGAGATCAGTATAGCCCGTTTTACCCGGAAGGGCAAGAGGGAGGAAAAGGAGGCGGAGGACGCATGTCCTCCGCCTCTCTTACCCGGGGAATACCCGGAAGCTCAATCTACGATATCCACAGAAACCTTAACGCCGGTACGCTGGGCATAAGACCGGACAACTGTCCGAATCTCCTTGGCAATGCGGCCTTGACGACCGATGACCTTGCCCATATCGTCGGGGGCGACGCGCAGCTCCAACGTCAGCTCCTGGTCGCCCTGGACCTCCGTAACGGAGACGGCATCGGGATCATCCACAAGGTTCCTGGCGATGTAGAGCAGCAAGTCCTTCATGATCCGCCCTCCGGATCAGAGAACTTCCACTTTTTTCAGCAGAGCTCTGACGGTGTCGGTGGGCTGAGCGCCGGACTTTACCCAAGCCTGAGCGCGCTCGGCGTCGATCTTGATTTCAGCGGGGGAGACGCAGGGATTATACGTGCCCAGCTCCTCGATGAAGCGGCCGTCACGGGGGAAACGGGAGTCTGCCACGACGACGCGATAGAAAGGAGCCTTCTTGGCGCCCATGCGGCGCAGTCTGATTTTAACCATGATGTTGTACCTCCAAAAATTTAGAACTGTTTGTTTTATCTATAAATGCGAGAGCACTTATATCTGAATTAGAGATGCGGGGGAATGTTAGCGGAAACGCTTTCGGCGGCCCATTCCATGCATCCGCCCACCGGCCATCATCCCGCCGCGGCCTTTGGTCATTTGCTTGGTAAATTGCTGCATCATTTCAAATTGCTTCAAAAGGCGGTTGATATCCACCACCTGCAAGCCGCAGCCAGCCGCAATGCGCTTCTTTCGACTGGCGCCCAGAATCTGGGGGTTTTCCCGCTCTGCCGGCGTCATGGAAAGAATGATGGCCTCCGTATGGCTCATGGCCTTTTCATCGATGGTGGCGCCTTGGAGCTGCTTGCCCATGCCACCGGGAAGCATACCGGCAATCTGACTGAGATCGCCCATGCCGCGAAGCTGCTGGATCTGCTCGTAATAATCCTGAAGCGTCAGACGGTTTTTGCGGAGCTTTTCCTCCAGCTTGGCCGCCTGCTTTTCATTGTAA
>CAZKMN010000035.1:0-7527 GCA_964553905.1 uncultured Oscillibacter sp. | reverse complement strand
ATGAAGGAGAGCATATCGCCCATGCCCAAGATCCGGGAAGCCATGCGGTCCGGGTGGAACGGCTCGATCATATCCAGCTTTTCGCCGGTGCCCACAAACTTGATAGGCTTTCCGGTGGCGGCTCGAATCGTCAGCGCCGCGCCGCCGCGGGCATCGCCGTCCAGCTTGGTCAAAACCACGCCGTCGATGCCAAGGGCTTCGTCAAAGGCTGTGGCGGCGTTGACCGCGTCCTGTCCGGTCATGGCGTCCACGACCAGCAAAATTTCGTTGGGGTGGACGGCGGCTTTCATCCGTTTCAGCTCGTCCATCAGCGTTTCGTCTACGTGGAGACGGCCTGCCGTGTCCAAGAACACCAGATCGCTGCCGTGGTCCCGGGCGTGGCGAATCGCATTTTGTGCAATTTGCACCGGGTCGCCCTGACCCTCTTCAAAGACGGGCAGATCCAACTGACCGCCTACGACCTTGAGCTGTTCGATGGCAGCGGGACGGTACACGTCGCAGGCTGCCAGCAGGGGACGCTTGCCGAGCTGTCGCCGCTCCAGTCCCGCCAGCTTGGCGGTGGTGGTGGTTTTACCCGCACCTTGCAGGCCCACCATCATGACCACCGTGGGGCCGTTATTGGCCATGGTCAGCTTGGCATTGGAACCACCCATCAGATTGGTCAGCTCATCGCTGACGATCTTGATGACCTGTTGGGCGGGCGTGAGGCTGTCCAGCACGTCGGTCCCAACGGCACGCTCCGTCACCGAGGCGATAAAGTCCTTGACGACCTTATAGCCCACGTCGGCTTCCAGAAGAGCCAGACGGACCTCCCGCATGGCCTCCCGCACATCGCCTTCTGTCAGGCGACCCTTGCCCCGCAGACGCTTGAACGTTGCATTCAGTTTTTCTGTGAGTCCTTCAAATGCCATGTCTTATTCCTTTAGTGCGGAAGCTTCCGCATGAATTGCGCTTGCAAGCTCCGAAATTTTGGGATCTTCATATCGGCGCTCGTTGATGGTCCGGATCTCCAACGCGGCGGCTTCGATGGCCTCCAGATGGGGGCGCTGGGCCTCAAACCGACGAATCAGGCCGGTTTTATCCTCGACCTCCTGCATGACACCCTCTGCCCGGACGATCACGTCCCGGACGCCCTGACGGGAGATCCCCGCGTTTTCCGCAATCTCCGCCAGAGAGAGGTCCTCATTATAATAGAGGTCGAAAAATTCCTTTTGCCGCTCGGTCAGGAGTTCCCCGTAAAAATCGTAGAGCATCGTCATGCGATAGGTCTGGTTTTTCATGAGGCAACCTCCTTCTGTAAAGTTATATGACTTTACAACATGAATTAGTTTACAGGAATTTGGGAGAAAAGTCAAGGGGAAAAAGGGAAGAAATTTGATGGAAATCAGAAATCTCTTCAGAGGGGACTTGCGCCGCGCTTTCTTTCTGCTTATACTGGGGGAATGAATCAAAAAGGAGCGGAATACGATCATGACAGAACTCTTTCAAGGCTGGCTGGGCAGACCCACGCTCATTGCCGCCGACGATATCTGGGCCCTGCTGGCCCTTTTGTGCGTCTCAGTGGCGCTGGCAATCTGGCTGGAACAGACTTACGCATGGGCATCCAAGATCTCCGGCGCACTGATCGCGCTTTTGATCGCGCTGGCGCTTTCCAATCTTGCCATCGTCCCCACAAGCTGCGTGCTCTATGACGAGATCATCTGGGGCTATGCCGTGCCGCTGGGAATTCCCCTGTTGCTGCTGCAATGCAATCTGCGGAAAATTTGGAAGCAAACGGGGCGGATGATGGTGATTTTCCTCATCGGCTCCGCCGGAACGGTGGCGGGGGCTTTTCTGGCCTATGCGCTGCTGCATTCTTACATCCCGGAGCTGGCGGGCGTTGCGGCCATGATGACCGGGTCCTATATCGGCGGCGGCGTGAATTTTGCCGCGCTGGCTACGGAATTTCAGGTGGGAGAGATCAAGGCTGCGGCGACTGTGGCGGATAATTTGCTGATGGCACTGTATTTTTTTGCCCTGATTCTGATTGCGGGAACGAAGTTTTTTCGTGCCCGTTATGCCCATCCCTACATTGACCGGGTGGCCCAAAGCGGCGACATGGAGGGCGCTCAGACGCAGGCGGCTGCCTACTGGAGCCGCAAGGATATGTCGCTCAAGGATATTGCGCTGAATGTGGCGTATGCCGCAGCGGTGGTTTGGGCTTCTAAGGCCGTGGCGGCGACCGTGGCGGCGCTGATTCCCGACACCGGCGTGGCGCTGCACATGCTGCACACCTTTTTCGGCAGCGAATATGTCTGGATCACGACCATTTCCATGGCCTGCGCCACATGGGGCGAGGGGCAGGTCTCCCGGCTGCACGGCTCTCAGGAAATCGGGACGTTTTTCATTTACCTCTTCCTGTTTGTCATCGGCGTGCCGGCTTCTGTGGCGCAGATTCTGCAAAAAACGCCGCTGCTGCTGGCGTTTACGGGGATCATGGTTTTGGTGAACATGCTCTTTTGCTTTGTGGGCGGCAAACTGCTGCATTTTGATTTGGAGGACATCATTCTGGCCTCCAACGCTAACATCGGAGGACCGACCACTGCGGCTGGCATGGCCATTTCCCAAGGGTGGAGCGCGCTGGTGGGTCCGGCGATGCTGGTGGGGACCTTTGGCTATGTGATTGGCACTTACCTTGGAATTTTGGTGGGCGGCGTATTGGGCGCTTAACGAAAAACCGACGCGTTTCAGCGGGAACGCGTCGGTTTTACTCATTTCAGGAGGGGAAAGCCATGATTTTTGACGCGCATTCGGATGTCTTTTGCGATGTGGCGCAGCGGCGGGAAGCAGGGGAGCGCAACGTGCTGGAGCACTGCCACCTGCCTGCGCTGCGTCATGGCGGCGTGGAGGGCGGCGTCTGGGTTTTATGGGTGGACCCCAACGGGGGATTGGACGATGTGACGGCCACCGCCCGACTTTTGGCGCACGCACGGGCAGAGCTGGCGGATTGCCCGGCGGTTTGCCCGGTGGGAAGCTGGGAGGAGCTGGAGCAGGCCAAACGGACGGGGAAATTTTACGTCCTTCCCGGCGTGGAGGGCATGGCGGCCATCGGCGGCGAGGTGCGGGGCGTGGACTGGTATTTTAGCCGGGGCGTGCGCTGGGGAATGCTCTCATGGAACGAGGAAAACGCGCTGGCGACCGGCGTGGGGGGCAGCGTCTTTCGCGGCTTGAGCGCTGCCGGGCGGAGCGTGGTGCGCCGGATGGAGACGCTGGGAATGGCGGTGGATGTGTCACACTTGAACGAGCGGAGCTTTTGGGACGTGATGGACGCCGCGTCGGCTCCCGTGGCGGCGTCCCATTCCAACTGCCGCGCCTTATGCGACGTGCCCCGAAATCTGACGGACGAGCAACTGCGCGCGATCCGGGACAGCGGCGGTGTGATTGGCGTGAATGCCTATCATGGATTTGTACACCGGGACAGCGCAAAGCAGACCTTGGAGACGCTGGCGCTTCATGCTGCCCACATCATTGACGTGTGCGGGGTGGACCACGTGGGTTGCGGCTTTGACTTTTGCGCCTATCTGGGACCGGGGAATGAGCCTGCGGCGGGAATCGAGGGGCCGCAATGCGCGCCGCGGCTGCTGGACTGTCTAAAAGCTATGGGACTTCGGGACGACGAGGCGGAAAAAATGGCACGGGGAAACTGGCTGCGGCTGCTGCGGGAGATCTTGCCGCCCAAGACGACACGCGGCCTGCCCGAAATGTGGAAAATAGTTTGAAATATACTGGAAACTATATTATAATAAAAGTCTATGTGGACTCTTAAAAAAAGGAGCTGAAAATTTGGAAGTGACCAGAATACCGCTGGCGGATGGAATGTTTCTTACCTACCTGCCGGCACGGAAATTCAAGACCGGCGTACTCTCCGCCCAATTTGTGACGCCGCTGCGGAGCGAGAGCGTCTCCGCCAACGCGCTTTTGCCCGCCGTGCTGCGGCGCGGGACGGTGCGCTACCCCGATCTGGGGGCGCTTTCTGCCCGGCTGGACAGCCTTTACGGGGCAAGTATCGATTACACGGTGCGGAAAAAAGGTGAAAACCAGTGCGTGGGCTTTGTGGCCAGCCTGATTGACGACAGCTTTGCTCCCGAGGGGGAACGGCTGCTGGAGCCGGTGGCGGAGCTGCTGGGCGAGCTGATCTGCGATCCCGCGACGCACAGCGGACGGTTTGTCCCCGCGTATTTTGAAAGTGAAAAGACAAATCTGATCGACGCGATTCGCAGCGTAATCAACGACAAACGGGAATACGCCGACGCCCGGCTTTTGCAGGAGCTTTGTGCAGGCGAGCCCTACGGCATCAGCCGACTGGGAGATGAAAAGGGCGCAGAGCGCTTACAGGGACAAAAGCTGTATGCCCAGTATAGCCGCCTGATCGCCACGTCCCGACTGGAACTGATCTACTGCGGAAGCGCTTCTTTGGAGCGGGTGGAGCGGGCGTTGCGGTCCGCATTTTCTACGCTGCCCCGCGAGAAAATCGGCGAGATTGTCTCGGCACAGCCCCACGTCTCCGGCCCGGCGCCTCGGGTGGTGGAGGAGGTCATGGATGTGACGCAGGGGAAGCTGGGCATGGGCTTTACCTGCGGCAGCGACGACACGGCCGCGCTGCTGATGGGCAACGCCCTCTTCGGCGGAAACAGCAATTCCAAGCTCTTTTTGAATGTACGGGAAAAGCTCTCTTTGTGCTACTTTGCCTCGTCGCTGTACCACCGTCAAAAGGGACTGATCACCGTGTCCTCCGGCATCGAATTTGCCAACTATCAGAAGGCTTACGATGAGATTATGGCCCAACTGCGCGCTGTGCAGGAGGGCGAGGTGGAGGAATGGGAGCTGACCGGCGCTCGCAGCGTGCTGCTCAACGCCTACGCCTCCATGGGGGATTCTCAGGGCAAGCTGGAGAATTTCTTCTTGGGACAGGCTGCCACAGGGCAGGAGGAGACGCCGGAGGCTCTGGCGGAAGAGGTGCAAAACGTGACGGCACAGCGCATCTTCCGCGCCATGCAGACGGTGTCGCTGGACACGGTCTACTTCCTCCGGGGAAAGGAGGCTGCGGAATGAATCAGAGCTTTTACGAGCGCATCGGCGAGAGCGTAGTGCGCGAGACGCTGCCAAACGGGTTGCAGATTCATGTGGTGCCCAAGCCAGACTTCGCCCGGAGCTATGCCTTTTTTGCAACGCGCTACGGCGGAATGGACACCCGCTTCCAACTGGGAGAAGACTGGCTGGACACACCTGCGGGCATTGCCCATTATCTGGAACACAAGATGTTTGACACCAAGGAGGGCAACGCCTTACAGGAGCTGGCCAAAAACGGCGCGGAGCCAAACGCTTTTACTTCCAACGCCATCACCGGGTACTACTTCGACTCCACGGACTGCTTTGAGAAGAATCTGGAGATTTTGCTCTCGTTCGTCTCGGTGCCGTATTTTACCGACGAGAGCGTGGCAAAGGAGCAGGGAATCATCGGGCAGGAGATCCGCATGATCGAGGATAACCCGGACTGGCAGATTTACACCCGGATGGTCAATGCGCTTTATGCAAACAGCACCGCCCGCACTTCGATCGCGGGCACGGTGGAGAGCATCTCTCACATCACGGCGCAGACGCTGTACGACTGCCACAAGGCGTTTTACACGCCGTCCAACATGGTTTTGACTGTGGTGGGGAATGTGGACGCCCATCATGTCTGCGATCTGGCTCGGAAAATCTTGCCCCGGGAGGGGGGACCTGCCATCCGCCGCGATTACGGTGTGGAGCCGGACGCTGTGGCACAGCGGGAGACACGGCTTGCCATGGAGGTTTCCATGCCCCAGTTTTTGTGCGGCTTTAAATGCGCCCCCGCTGCGGAGGGAGAGGACTATCTGCGTACCAGCGTCATCGGAGACATGGCTTGCGATATCCTGTTGGGGGATTCCAGCCCTCTGTATCTGCGCCTATACGATCAGGGACTCATCAACTCCAGCTTCGGCGGCGCTTACGAAATGCTTCCCGGCGTGGCGTATCTCTACGCCGGAGGGGACAGCAAGGACGCGCGCACCGTGGTGGCGGAGATCCAGAAGGAAGCGGCGCGTCTGGTGCGGGAGGGAATCGACGAGGACTTTTACCGTCAGGTGCGCCGGGCGGCGTTTGGCACCAATCTCAGGGGGCTCAACTCCTTTGAAAATATAGCCGTTTCCCTGTCGGAAGGCTATTTCCACGGATACGACCCCTTCCGATTCCCCCAGATATTCGACACCATCACCAAGGATGATCTCACGGCGTTTTTACGGGACAATGTGACCGAGGAACGGACGGTACTCAGCGAGATCGTTCCCAAAGAGAACTGAGCCCTTTTCGGAGATAGAAAGGAAGAACCTGCTTTGACAGCTTTAAATACAATGCCCATCAGCTTTCCCGGCCTTTTTGGGGACTGGGAATTCAATCCCGACCCCATCGCGCTGCACATCGGACACGGCGTTTACTGGTACGGCATCATTTTGGCCCTTGGCATGCTGGCTGGTCTGCTGCTTTGCATGAAACAGGCCAAGCGCTTCGGACTGACCGAAGACAATGTGCTGGACATGGTGCTCTGGGCGGTGCCCTGCTGCATTTTGGGGTCCCGCATCTACTACGTGATTTTTTATCTGGACCTTTACCGCACTGCCGACGGGCTGGACTGGTCCCGCGTGTTTGCCATCTGGGACGGCGGACTTGCGATTTATGGCACGGTCATTGCCGGCTTTTTGGTGGCGTTTTTCTACACCCGCACCAAAAAACTGAAGCTGGGCGCCATGTGCGACCTTTGCGTCATGGGCCTTCTGATCGGACAATGCATCGGACGGTGGGGCAATTTCATGAATCGCGAGGCCTACGGCGCCATGACGACCCTGCCTTGGCGGATGCGACTTTGGACCAGCAGCTATCAATATATCGAGGTGCATCCCACGTTCCTCTACGAGAGCTTATGGAACCTCGCGGGGCTGCTGCTTTTGCTGTTTGTCCTGACCAAAGGACGGCGGTTTGACGGGGAAAATACCTGGTTTTACTTCCTGTGGTATGGCCTTGGACGGTCTTGGGTCGAGGGATTGCGGACGGACAGTTTGTATCTTTTCGACTGGACGCTGATGGGAGAGCCCATTCGCGTCTCACAGGCGCTGAGCATTGTGATGGTGCTTGTGGCGGCAATCATGCTGGTATACAACATCAAGATTCGGCCCCATGACCGCTCTGAGCTGCTGGTGAATCGCGTGGCGGCGGAGCAAGCAGCCAGAGAAGCAGCGATTGCGGAAGAAGCGCCGATAGCTTCTGCTGCGGGGGATGCGACCGACACAGAGAGCGATACGGAAGAAGCCACCGCTGAGACGAGCGTGCAGCAAGGGGCAACTTTTGAGCAAGACCGCAACGTGGTAGAGGGGAATGAAGATGGCAATACGCATTGACGGGAAAGCGCTGGCAGCCGAGGTAAAGGCCCGGGCCGCCGCCGGGGGAGCGGGCCTTACCCGCAAGCCGGGATTG
>CAZKMN010000034.1:0-12344 GCA_964553905.1 uncultured Oscillibacter sp. | reverse complement strand
GGGACTTCGTGGTCGTGACGCTTGGAACCGGCATCGGCGCGGGACTCATTCTGGGAGGTCACCTGCGGGGCGGTCCATGCTCCAGCGAGGCGGGGCATCTGTCCATTTGCCGAGATGGTGAGCCGTGCAACTGCGGGCGCAAGGGCTGCTGGGAGCAGTATGCTTCCGCAACGGCGCTGATTCGGATGACAAAGGCCGCTATGAAGGCCCATCCGGAGAGCCTGCTCCATGCCATCGCATCCGATGGGGGCGTGGAGGGTCGCACGGCCTTTCAGGCGGCGGAGCGCGGCGACGCGGCTGCCATTCTTGTGTGCCGGGAATATGTGAGAAATTTGGCGGACGGGGTTTCCAGTCTGGTCAACGTTCTCCGACCGGAGGTTTTGGCAATTGGCGGCGGCGTGGCGGCTGCGCCGGAAGCGCTGCTGCTGGAGCCGCTGCAAAAAATTGTAGAACGTGAGAGCTTTGCCAGCCATGGCGGCCAGCATACCCGAATTCTTCGGGCCGAGCTGGGCAATGACGCGGGCATTATTGGGGCGGCGCTGCTGGGCCGCGTCATGTGAGGAAGGTAGGAACCCTGTATGGAGTGGTATGAGAAGCTGGATCAAACCGTGGCAGACTATCTGCCTGATTTGAAATGGGTAGCAGAGGAACCCATGAGTCGCCATACGTCTTTTCGAATCGGTGGTCCGGCACGACGGATGGCCTTTCCCGCGAATGAGGAGCAGCTTGTGTTGCTGTTGGATTTTGCCTTGCACAGCGGCGCACAGCCATTGGTGATCGGAAACGGGACGAATCTGCTGGCGCCGGATGGAGAACTGGATCGACTGGTGATCGAGACTTCCGGAGCCATGAACCATCTCGAGGTGGGGGAGGAGCCCCATACGATTCTGGCGCAATCCGGCGTTCCGCTGGCACGTCTGGCGGATTTTGCACAGAAGCAAGGTCTCACGGGTCTGGAATTCGCGCATGGAATTCCCGGCACAGTGGGCGGCGCGGTGTGCATGAATGCCGGGGCCTATGGCGGCGAGATGAAGCAGGTCGTCCAGAGTGTATCCGTCCTGTTTCCGGAAGAGGGCATTCGCCTGCTCTCTGGGGCAGAGTTGGACTTTGGGTATCGGCACAGTTTTCTCACACAGCATCCGGAGGCCGTGGTACTGCATGCGGTGTTTTCGCTCACGGAGGGAGACACCGATGCAATTCGTGCCCGGATGAATGAGCTGATGGCAAAACGAAAGGCCAGTCAGCCGCTGGAATATCCCAGCGCCGGCAGTACCTTCCAGCGTCCGGAGGGCCATTTTGCCGGGGCGTTGATCGAACAGTGCGGGCTCAAGGGAGAGACGGTGGGCGGGGCACAGGTTTCGCCTAAGCACGCTGGATTTGTCATCAATTGCGGCACAGCGACCAGCGCCGATGTGCGAAAGCTGATCGCCTTGGTTCAGGCGCGGGTCCTGGCAGAACAGGGCGTTTGTCTGGAACCGGAGGTTCGGATTCTTGAAGAGAGGCAGTGATGGTTCATGGAAATCCTGATTATTTCGGGACTGTCCGGCGGAGGGAAGAGTAAAGCCGCCTCCTTTTTGGAGGATATGGGCTTTTATATTGTGGACAATATGCCCGCCGCCATGATTTTGAAATTTGCGGAGTTTTGCGCGGTCAGTAACGGGCGTTACGATCGGGTGGCGCTGGTGTATGACGTGCGGACAGCCAGCTCGTTTACGGAGCTTTTCGATGTGCTGGATAAGCTCAAGGCCATGGATGGCATTTGCCGAATGCTGTTTTTGGAGGCGTCACCGGAGACGATCATCAAGCGGTATAAGGAAACCCGCCGCCGCCATCCGCTGCGGGACGGCGCCGATTCTCTGGAGGACGCTGTCCGCCGTGAGCGGGAACTTTTGCAGCCGGTGAAGGAACGGGCTGATTTTGTGATCGACACTTCCTGCACCTCAACGGCGCAGCTTCGCGGAGAGCTCCTGCGTCTGTTTGACGGAAAGGATGAAAAGGGCGGGCTGACCGTCAATATCACTTCTTTTGGCTATAAATACGGCTTGCCCATGGAGGCCGATCTGGTTTTCGATGTGCGATTTATGCCAAATCCTTTTTACATCGATACGCTTCGTGGGCAAACTGGGCTGGATCAGCCGGTGGCGGACTATGTGTTTGGGTTCCCGCAGACAAAGGACTTCATGACCCGTCTGGAGGATCTGCTGGCGTTTTCGCTGCCGCTGTATGCGGAAGAGGGAAAGACGGTTCTGGTCATTGCTATTGGCTGCACCGGTGGGCACCATCGCTCAGTGGCGGTGACCCATGCGCTGACGGAGTTTATTCGCGAACAGGGATATCAGGTTACGGAAAATCACCGCGACATGAATCGTGGCTGATACAGGAAGAGAGCTATTCATGGAATTGAATCGAACATCCTATCGGCTACCAAAGGCACATGGCCCCAAGGTGGCTGTCATCGGCGGCGGGCATGGCCTTTCCACCATGCTGCGCGGGCTCAAGCAATATACGGAAAACCTCTCTGCAATCGTCACGGTGGCGGATGACGGCGGCGGCTCCGGTAGGCTGCGGCAAGACCTTGGAATGCTGCCTCCCGGCGATATTCGCAACTGTATGGAGGCGCTGGCCAACACGGAGCCGGTTATGCGGGAGCTGCTGCATTATCGCTTTTCCGAGGGTTCTCTGACAGGACAGAGCTTTGGCAATCTGTTTTTGGCGGCGCTGAATGGGATTTCCCCCTCATTTGATGTGGCGGTCAGCCGAATGAGCGAGGTTTTGGCGATTACGGGGCGCGTTTTGCCGGTGACCACAGACAATGTGCAGCTGGAGGCGGAATTTGAAAACGGCGCTACTGTCATAGGCGAGTCCAAGATCTTTTACTGCAAAAAGAAAGAGAACTGCCGAATTCGCCGCGTCCACCTGACGCCGGAACATCCCAAGGCGCTGCCGGCTGCTCTGGCGGCTATTCGCGATGCGGATATGATTATCCTTGGCCCGGGCAGTCTCTATACCAGCATTATCCCAAACCTTTTGGTTGATGGCATCGTGGAGGCCATTCAGGAGTCGGACGGGCTGAAAATTTACGTTTGCAACGTCATGACACAGGAAGGGGAGACGGAGGGGTATACGGTTTCCGACCATATCTCCGCCCTCTTTCACCACTCTGCGCCGGGACTTTTCAATCTGTGCCTGACCAATTCGGCGCCGATTCCCAAGGGGGTTGCGGCTCGCTATGCCGAAGAGGGCGCCGCACGCATTGTCTGCGATTCACAGGCTTGCGCCGATTTGGGCGTGGAGGTCGTCAGCCGCCCGGTGGTGACAGTGGAAAACGGATTTGTCCGGCATCACTCAGGACATTTGGCGCGGGAACTGATCTTGCTTCATGCGGAGCGGAGCGTCCGCATTGCAGGCGACAGCTTTGATTATAAAGATGATACTTACCGCGTAGAAACGAAGCGATAAAGGAGAGCGGGCATGTCTTTTTCCTTTGATACCAAAAATGAACTTTGCCGTCTCCCGGTGCAAAAGCTCTGCTGCGCTCGGGCGGAGGCCTACGGAATTTTGCTCTTTTGCAACACCTTCCACTCAGCGGAGATCCGTATCGTAACGGAGAATCAGAATTTTGCAGAGCGACTTCCCAAACTGTTTCACCGGGCATTTTCGCTCCGCTTTGATCGTCAACCGGAGCCAAATCAACCCGGAAAGCTGGTTTTTCAAATTACGGATCGAGAGAAGCTGGATCGGATTGTCAACCTCTTTGGATATGATCCCACGCAAAATCTGGTGCTTCATATCAATTTTGGAATGCTGGAGGACGCCTGCTGTCGAGCTTCTTTCCTGCGGGGCGTTTTTTTCGCCGGCGGCAGCATTACTGATCCCCTGAAACGCTACCATTTGGAACTGGTCACTTCCCACTGTCAAGCGGGCAGGGAACTGGAGGTCCTTTTGCGAGAGAGCGGATATCCGCCGAAAAATGTAACTAGAAACGGCAGCTTTGTGACATATTTTAAGCAAAGCGATCAAATTGAGGATTTTCTTACATTGATTGGCGCTCCGGTGGCTGCGATGAATGTCATGTCTGCCAAGATGGAGAAGGACCTGCGGAACAGTGTCAATCGACGGCTCAATTGCGATAACGCCAATTTGGACAAGGCGGTGGAGGCGGCGCAGGAGCAATTGGAGGCAATCCGCCGACTTCGTCAGTCTGGCCTTCTGGAAACGCTTCCAGAGAAACTCAAGGAAACTGCGGCGCTCCGCGAGGAGAATCCGGAATTGACGTTGAGTGAACTGGCGGAGGAATTTGCGCCGCCCATTACAAAATCCTGCCTGAATCATCGGCTGAGGAAGCTGCTTGAACTGTCTCAAAGCTGTTAAGCGATATTACATTACATGGATTGAAAATAGGAGAAATATTAGATGGATCATTGCGAATTGGCTCTGCATTATCACCAGAGTGGCTATAATTGTGCCCAAAGCGTTCTCATGTCTTTTGCGGATTTGACCGACCTGAAGCCAGCGGTTGGATTTGCCGCAGCCGGCGGGCTTGGCGGTGGATTTGGCGGCAGTCATGAAGAAATTTGCGGAGCGGCCAGTGGCGCTGTGATGGCGCTGGGTCTGCTGCATCCCCATACCGACGGGGCCGATGCGGAGGGAAAACAGCGCATGTATGCGCTGACAAAGGAATTCCTTCGCCGCTTTCAGACGCGTTTTTCAGGCAATAGCCGCTGCAATGCGCTGCTCGCGTCCCGTGTGACGGCGACAGCGGACAATACACCAGCGGCGGTGCGAGTGGGCGCGAGCCGACACTGCGATATTCTCATCGTCACGGCAGTCGAGATCGTTGAGGAGCTGCTGGCGGAGGAACAGGCGGCGAAAGCGCGGACCTGACCGGAAAAAATGACGGAATCGAGGAAATGTGATGTCCTTTGTCCACCTACACGTCCATACGGAGTTCAGCTTGCTGGACGGTGCGTGCCGTATTCAGGAGCTTCCTAAAATTGTAAAGGAAATGGGGCAGAGTGCCTGCGCCATCACCGATCACGGCGTCATGTATGGCGTGATCGATTTTTATCGCGCCTGTAAGGCGGAGGGCATCAAACCCATCATCGGCTGCGAAGTCTATGTGACGCCTCAAGGACGTTCTCGATTTGACAAAGTGCATGAATTTGACGCGGAAAGCCGCCATTTGGTGTTGCTTTGCGAAAATGAAGAGGGCTATCGCAACCTCTCTTATCTGGTTTCCATGGCGTGGACCGAGGGCTTCTACATCAAGCCCCGCATTGATTTACCGCTGCTCAAGGAGCATTGCGGCGGACTGATTGCCCTTTCCGCCTGCCTCGCCGGTGAGATCCCGCGCCGCCTGCGGAATGGGGAGTATGAAAACGCCAAGGCGTACGCACTGGAATTGGCCGAAATTTTCGGGCCGGATCGCTTCTATTTGGAGCTGCAAGACCACGGCATTCGGGAGCAAACTACGGTGAACCGGGGCATTCTGCGGATTCATCAGGAGACGGGACTGCCCATGGTTTGCACGAACGATGCCCATTATCTGCGGAAAGAGGACGCACAGGCCCATGATGTGCTGCTTTGCATTCAGACGGGAAAGACGATCGACGATGAAAACCGTATGCGCTACGAGCCGCAAAATTTCTACCTGCGTCGGGAAGAAGAGATGGCAGAGCTTTTTTCCGGATATGAGGGGGCATTGGAAAATACCACGAAGGTGGCAGAACTTTGCAATCTGGAATTTACGTTTGGAAAATATCACTTGCCGGAATTTCAACTTCCTCCGGGGTATGACAGCTTTTCTTATTTGAAAAAACTCTGTGATGAGGGCTACGCGGCGCGCTACGGCGATAATAACGCCTATCGTGAGCAGTTGGAATATGAGCAGAATATGATTGAAAAAATGGGCTTTACAGACTATTTTTTGATCGTATCGGACTTCGTGCGCTATGCCAAGAGCGTTGGAATTCCCGTGGGACCGGGGCGTGGTAGCGCCGCTGGGTCCATGGTGAGCTATTGTCTGCGGATCACAGACGTGGACCCCATGGAATATAGCCTCTACTTTGAACGGTTTTTGAACCCGGAACGGGTGAGTATGCCGGATATCGACATGGACTTTGGGGATACTCGCCGGGGTGAAGTGGTGGAATATGTGCGGAGAAAGTACGGCGACGACCATGTGGCACAGATCGTGACCTTTGGCACCATGGCTGCAAGAGGCGTGATTCGCGATGTGGGGCGGGTAATGGGAATCCCGTATGCCGAGGTGGACGCCATTGCAAAACAGGTGCCGACCACACTGCATATCACGCTGAACGACGCCCTGCGCCTCAGCAAGCCGCTGGCGGAATTATATGAGCGCGATGAGCAAATCAAAAAGCTGATCGATACCGCGCGAAAGCTGGAGGGGATGCCGCGCAACGCATCCACACACGCCGCTGGCGTTGTAATTACCAAGCATCCTGTGTATGAATACGTGCCTCTGGCAAAAAATGACGAATCCGTCGTTTGCCAATACGTCATGACTACGCTGGAAGAGCTGGGACTTCTCAAAATGGACTTTCTGGGTCTCCGAAATCTGACGGTTCTGGATGACGCGGTCAAAACCGTACAGGCAGAGCATCCGGGCTTTCAACTGCGGGATATCCCGGAAAATGACAGCGCGACTTTTGAGATGATCTCGGCAGGCCGCACTTCCGGCGTGTTTCAGATGGAATCCACCGGGATGACCGGTGTGTGCGTGGGGCTGAAGCCGCAAAACATTGAAGATATCACCGCTATCATCGCGCTCTATCGGCCCGGACCTATGGATTCGATCCCCCGGTTTATTGCCTGCAAGCAGGACCCAAGCCGCATCCGCTATCAGCATCCCTCGCTGGAGCCGATTTTGTCCATCACATATGGATGCATTGTCTATCAGGAACAGGTCATTCAAATCTTTCAAAAGCTGGGTGGATACTCGCTGGGGCAGGCGGATATGGTGCGCCGTGCCATCTCCAAAAAGAAGGCAACGCAGATTCAAAAAGAGAAGGATGCCTTTATTAACGGTGACAAGGAAAGAGGCATTACAGGGTGCGTGGCCAATGGGATTCCACAGGAAACGGCAGAGGCGATTTATCAGGAAATCTACGATTTTGCCAATTATGCTTTTAATAAGGCCCATGCGGTTTCCTATGCGGTCATCGCCTATCAAACCGCATATTTTAAGTGCCATTTTGCCAAGGAATATATGGCGGCGCTCTTGACTAGCGTGTTGGATAACTCGGATAAAATTGCAGGCTATATGACGGAGTGCAAGGACTGCGGCATCGCCCTGCTGCCACCGGATATCAATGCTTCAAGCGATCAGTTTACCGTGGAGGAAAACGGCATTCGATTTGGTCTGGCTGCCATCAAAAATATTGGTCGGGGGTTCATGCAGGCTGTGATGCGGGAGCGCACCCATGCGCCGTTTTTGTCTCTTCTGGATTTTTGCACCCGCATGGTTGGCAGCGATATCAATAAGCGCGCCGTTGAAAATCTAATTCGCGCAGGTGCGTTTGATTCCACCGGCGCTCATAGATCTCAATTGATTCAGGTCTATGAGACGGTTCTGGATTCGGCAACCGCCCAGCAAAGGCAAAATCTGGAGGGGCAAATTAACTTTTTTGCAATATCTGCAAACAGTGGAGATGAAACAGCTGACAAGGAAATGCACTTGCCCAATATCCCGGAGTTTTCTCCGCAGGAACTGATGAATATGGAGAAGGAAACGACGGGACTTTATCTCTCCGGTCATCCGATGGACGCCTATCGGGATGTCGTTAAGCGACTGCGTGTTCCTTCGATCGTCTCTGTTTTGGATGATTTTGCACAGGAGGGAGGAGCCACCAGATTTCGGGATGGACAGGCAGTGACCCTTGCCGGTGTTGTGATCTCCAGCAAGACAAAGACCACCAAAAATAATTCGCTGATGGCCTATGTGACGGTGGAAGATGACACAGCGGCCATTGAGCTTTTGTGCTTTTCCAGAGTTTTGGAGACTTGCGGGTCCTATCTCAAGGAAAACCAACCGGTCATCGTCAAGGGAAAGCTATCGGTGCGGGATGAAAAGGCGCCTCAGCTTCTCTGTGATTCCGCGTACCCGCTCTCTACGGCGGAGGGTGGGTTGCCCCCGCTGCGAGCGCCGGAGCCTGCAAAGAATCGTGCGGTAGAGGGCAGCGTGTTGTATTTGAAATTTCCGGGCATCGATCATCCGTCTGTACGCCATATGAAGCTGGTTTTTGAGATGTTTCCCGGTTCAACGCCTGTAAAAATGGTGATGGCAGATACCAGAAAGCTCTTTGCCGGGCATGTATTGCTCCATCAGGCGTTGATTGAAGAAGCCAAAGAGATTTTGGGTGAGGAAAACGTTGTGGTGAAGTGACCAAACGCATACGCAAAGAAAAAAGGCACTCCCGCGCTGCATTGTAGCGCGGGAGCGCCTTCTTTTTCCTATTTTTCGCTTTTTTCATCCTGCCCGTCGGAGAGCAGAACATTCATGATCTCGCCATAGAGCTTTTCCGGGGCCTTGCGAAACCGATCTGCCAGCATGGAGGCCATATCCTCCCGCACTGCCATGAGCTTTAGATCCATAATGCTTCCCATATCATCGTCCAGCGACAGACGAACGGTGTACGTTCCGTTCACACGCTTTTCGTAGGAGGCCTTGACCTGACTTTTTCGGCGGAGCTTACGATTGCAGCTTGCCAAATTTTTGTCGCACCGCAAACGCACGGAGTACGGAAGACTGGACTCGCAGATTTGACTGTTGCGTAGACCTTTTTCCGTGATGGTGTAAAGCTCGTCCTCGTCCAGCTTCAAATGCTCGGTTTTTACAAGATCGGCCAGACACTCGGAAAAATCAAAGTAGTCAATGGCATCATCACACATTGTCAGATCTAAAACTGTGTTGAAGGGAATCGGTTCAATGACTCGGGCTGTAATGTAAAGAATCAAAAACTTGATTTCAAGCTTATCATGTATAAAGCCGCGACCTGCCATGTGCAGCACCTCCTTGCTTTTTTTCTATTATAGCGCATTTTGTAAACACTTGTATAGCCTAAAAACGGATTTTGCCGGATTTTACCTTGACGAGTTGCCAAGGCGTTGGTATCATGAAATCAGGAAAAGAGAGAGGCGGCGGGTCGATGAAAAAGAAAATGCTTGCACTTTTTTTACTGCTGGCAATGGCTATTTCCCTCCCCGGATGCGGAAAAAAGCAAGTGGAGGAGCCTGTGGAGCCCACGTTGGAGCCGGTCCCGGTGGAAGAGCCTGTTGTAGAAGAGCCGGAACCGGAAGGCCCCTCCGGCGTCAATCCGCTGACAGGACTGCCCATGGAGGAACGCTATGAGCAAAATCGGCCTGTTGCGGTGATGTTCAACAATCTGAAAGCGGCGCAGCCCCAGCTTGGCGTGTCGCAGGCGGATATCATCTATGAAGTGCCCGCTGAGGGCGGAATTACCAGAATGCTGGGCGTTTATCAGTGTCTGGACGGCGTTGGAATTTTGGGGTCCATCCGTTCCACCAGAGCATATTATCTGGAATTGGCTCTTGGACACGATGCGCTGCTGGTCCATGCGGGCGGGAGCCCGGAGGCCTATGAAGATATCCCTGCTTGGGGCGTCGACAATATGGATGGGGTAAATGGCGGCTCGGACGCTAAAATTTTCTGGCGGGATGCGGAGCGCCGCAAACGGGCAGGGTTTGAACACAGCCTGCTCACCTCCGGGGAAAACATCTCGAACTATCTGGCAAAGGATCACTTTCGCACGGAGCATCTGGATGGGTATGATTACAAGCAGTCCTTTGTTGAGGACGGCACACCGATGCAGGGCACTGCCGCCTCGGAGGTGACTTTGCATTATACCAATTATAAAACCGGGATCTTTACATATGACAGCGCTGCCCAAGTCTATCGGATCAGCCAGTATGGCGGCGCTTATACAGACGGGAACACCGGCGAACAGGTCGGCGTGACCAATGTGCTGGTATTGGAGACGTCCATTTCTACAATTCCGGGAGACACGGCCCATCGCCTGCGCGTGGAATTGACAGGCAAGGGAAAAGGCACCTTCTTCTGCGGCGGAAAGGCCGAGGAGATCCGTTGGAGCAAGGAGGGGCGCAACAGCCCGTTTACGTATTCGCTGCCTTCCGGGGACCCCTTGTCGCTGGGGAAGGGAACCAGTTATGTCTGCATCATGAGTCCCAAAACAAGCACGCTTAGTTACACATGAAAAAAATCTCCCGCCAGTCTTTGGCGGGAGATTTTTTTGCACCTCTCAAATGCCGCTGCATAGACTGGATTGAAAGAAACCTTCTTTCATTGAGTTACTTACTAGGAGGTATTGCAATGCCTGAAAAAGTTATGCCCGGTCCCGTCGAGGGCGCCGGCGGCATCCGCGAGGCGGTTTGCATCCATACCAGGAAAATTTACGATTCCTGTCGGGATAAGGATTGTGTCGAGGATCTGCGCTTTTATCCAAAGATGAAATATGTGGAGACGATCAACCATGCGCTGTCCGTCAAGGGCGGAAGTGCAAAGCTGCTGTATGTATATCTTGACGTGGAACCGGTGAATTTCAATCGCGGCTTCTATACGGTGGATATGCGGTTTTTCTACGCTGTGACCCTGCAAGCGTATCTCAGCTCGCCTGCTCCTGTCAGCGTTGAGGGATTGTGCGTGTTCGACAAGCGAGCCATTTTGTTCGGAAGCGAAGGAAACGCAAAGATCTTTACCTCGAAAATGCGTGCAGGAGAGCCGGACATTCCGATGCTGAGACGGTCCAACCTGCCGATTGCTGTGGTCGAGGCGGTAGACCCCATCGTCTTGGATGCGAGGATCATGGATTGCTGCGGCAAGCGGGATTGCGACTGTGATCTCTGCGAAGTGCCCTCCTTTGTAAACGGCTGTTTTGACGGAGAGCTTTCCAGTGGAGACGACGTCAAGCGAATCTACGTGACTTTGGGGCAGTTTTCTCTGGTCCGTCTGGAGCGGGATACGCAGCTTTTGGTGCCGGTATACGACTATTGTATGCCGGAGAAAGAATGCTCCTGCGGAAACGGCTGCGAAGATCCCTGCGGCATTTTCCGGAACATTTGCTTCCCCGTTGGAGAATTTTTCCCGCCGAACACCGTGCATCTTCCCGAAAACTACGAAGACACCAAGTGCTTTTGCAGTTGCTGTAAGTGAATCCCCAAAAGGCCGCCCGGTCCGGGCGGCCTTTTTTGGGATAAGAGCGCTGATGAAATTCAAAAGGAAAGGGACATAACAGCGGACAACCTCTCATAGAGTTAAGCAACCAAAGAAAACAACAAAGGGGGAAGTCCCTTGCAAAAAAAACTGGAACAATTGCGTTATGAAGAAGCAGCCTCTATCTTGCCGATCCGCCTGCGAAAGCTGGCGTTGATGCTGCCGCAGGAACAGCAGGAGCGTGCAGAGGAATTTCGCCTCCGTTCCGGCTGGCCGATGTCGGTCCTGCTGCCTGATGGAGAAGTGCCGCTGGATGCGGTGGTGGAGCCGGAGGAATTGGAGACGCTATGCGATTTGGCCACTGATTTTTCCCGCTATGCTGCGGCGGAGACAATGCGAGAGGGATATTTGTCCGTCAAGGGCGGCTTTCGCGTGGGCCTTTGCGGGACAGCCGTCATGAAAAACGGCGTCAATACGGCACTTAAAAATTTGACCTCTGCCGTCATCCGGATTGCCAGAGAACAGCGTGGAATTGCGGACGAGCTGGCGCCCAGATTGTTTCGCAATGGCGAGTTTGCCAGCACGCTGCTACTCTCTCCACCCGGAGGCGGGAAAACGACTTTGCTGCGGGAGCTGGTCCGAAAATTATCTGACGGCATAGAGCCTTATGGACCCAGACGAATTTCGCTGGTGGACGAGCGCGGTGAAATTGCAGTTTGCTGGCAGGGGGAGACGCAGATGGACGTGGGCGAGCACACGGATGTGCTGGATGCCTGTCCAAAAGCGCTTGGAATCCCCATTTTATTGCGGGCTATGAATCCGCAGATCATTGCAGTGGACGAAATTACAGTGCGTGAGGATTTGCAGGCTGTTTCCATGGCTGTGGGCTGCGGTGTGCGGCTGCTTGCTACGATCCATGCCGCGGACGTGAGGGAGCTGATGAAAAAACCACTTTACGCAGAGCTTTTGGCTCAACGGGCATTTCGCCTTGCAGTACGTATTGAGCGCAACACTGATGGAAACAGGTCTTATCATGTGGAGGAGTTGCCGTGATCAAGCTGCTGGGAAGTGTGTGCATCTTTTCGGCGGGCTTCTGGCTGAGATGGATGATGATTTCCTCCAGACGCAGAGA
>CAZKMN010000033.1:0-12427 GCA_964553905.1 uncultured Oscillibacter sp. | reverse complement strand
TGTGCATGGCTAAAACGCAGTATTCTTTTTCCGACGATCCAACCAAACTGGGCGCTCCGGAGCAGTTCACGATCACGGTGCGGAATTTGAAGGTGTCTGCCGGCGCAGGCTTTTTGGTTGCGCTGACCGGCGAAATCATGACCATGCCGGGCTTGCCCAAGGTCCCGGCAGCTGAAAAAATCGATGTGGATGAAAGCGGACGGATTTCCGGCCTCTTTTAAGAAAAAAGGAAGCCCCCATCAGGGGGCTTCCTTTTTTATAAAAGGGAATCAGGCGCGGATGGCCCAGCGCATTTTGGTAGAGCGCGCGCGGGGGTTTTGGTAGCATTCCTCGGCGGAGGGCCGAATGACCTCGGTGGCCGCATCGGAAAACACACCTTGCTGGACAAAATGCTTGAATGCCTGCTTGACCAACCGGTCCTCGCCGGAGTGAAAGGTCAAAATCGCAGCCCGTCCGCCGCTTTTCAGGAGAAACGGCAGCTTTTCCAAAAAGGTGTACAGCACCTCAAACTCGCTGTTCACATCGATTCGCAGAGCCTGAAACGTCCGTTGGCAGGACTTTTTCACAGCCTGCTTCCGATCCTCTGCGGGCAGGAAGGCGAGCGCGTCTGCAACCAGAGATGCGAGCTGCTTGGTGGTTTCCGGCGAATGCCCCTTCCGCCGGGCCGTCACAACTGCCCGGGCAATTTTTTCGGCGTAGGGCTCGTCGGCGTTTTCAACCAGCAAATCGGCCAATTCCGCCTCCGTCAAGTCCAAAAGACGTTGGGAGGCCGGGACGCCGGTCATGGGATTCAGTCTTAGATCCAGCGGGCCGTCAAACTGGAAAGAAAAGCCCCGCTGGGGGTTGTCGATCTGCATAGAGGAAACCCCCAGATCCGCCAGCACAAAATCATAGCGGATTTCCGGCGCCACTTCATCGGCGCGTGCAAAATTTAAGTTTCGCACGGTGAGGATCTCAGGACCAAAGCCGACGGCCTCCAGCCGCGCGCGGGTTTTTTCCGATTCAATGGGGTCCACATCGGTGGCGTAGAGATGCCCGCGGCCTGCGAGGCAATTGAGCAGCTCCCGCGTGTGGCCGCCGTAACCCAGTGTGGCGTCCAGCCCGATTTGACCGGGTTGAATCTGCAAAAAATCCAAAATTTCTCGGACGCAGATGGGACGGTGCGTTCCGGCAGGCGTTTTTCCGGATTCCAAAATGTGGGCGACCTCGTCGGCGTATTGACCGGGACTCAGTTCCTTGTATTTTTCCTG
Organism: uncultured Oscillibacter sp.; assembly: GCA_964553905.1. Lineage (GTDB taxonomy): Bacteria > Bacillota > Clostridia > Oscillospirales > Oscillospiraceae > Oscillibacter. The sequence continues at coordinate 11,177 of CAZKMN010000033.1, read as the reverse complement.
ATAGGTCTTTGGATGCGTCCCCTTGTAGCGGACGCGGCGCTTATGCTCCGATTGCTCCATGCTCGTGCTTCCCCCGTTTGTTTGCAGTTTTTGCTATCATACCACAGACTGCTTGGAAAGAGAAGCGGATTCTTCCTCGTCGCCCCGCTCCTCCGGCAGCGCCTCGAGGCGGTTCACCTGACAGAAGTAGCGGTAAAAAGCCTCCGGCTCGGACCGTTCGTCCTCCGGGGCCAATTGCACCATATCCAGCAGGATTTTCTGCATGGTCCGGTTGGCAAAATACTTGATTTCCGTCCGTCCCCAAGAGGCGGGAGCGGCGGGAACATTAAAATAGGGCCAAAAAGGTAAGACCTGATTGGCGGAAAGCCGGATGCGATAGCGCTCGTGGCTTTCAATCTGCCCATCCCGGCACAACGAGCCGTCAAAATCGTCCGGCACCATGAAAGCGCCTAAAATGCGCCGCGCCTGCTCACTTTGCCCCTTGGGACGGTAGGTGAGCAGACAGGCAGAATTCAGCTTCAACCGTCCGGGCAGACGGGGCTCGCCCTTGGAGTTGCCGCTGAGGTAGTGACCGCTGGTAACGCTCCAAGTGGAAAAAACCGCTTCCGGGGTGTTTTCCACAAAGCCAAATGCGGCTTGCGCTTCCGGCGCGATCTTGATGGAGCGAATGCGCTGTAAGCGCTCCTGCTTTCTTTCAAAGGCCTGCTTCTTTTCCTCCACGGCCTGACGACGCTTTGCCAAAAGTGCGTCGACGCCTGCCTGAGCGGCGGAGTCTTCCAGCGTCAAAAACCGGGAAAAAGAATCCGGGAAGAGGAACTTTTTTTCCCCCTGAGAGAATAAAACGGTAATCATCGTTTTGGTCAATCCGGTAACGGTACCGATGCCGAATGTGACATGCGAAACTCTGGCTCCTTCTAATTGCATAGCGGAATTTTCTCCTTTCCATGTGGCGCGGCAGCTCAAAAGGGAACAGGCCGCCGCTGCGATGGGTGCGTCCGTTGCGGTATAAAAAAAGAAGAGCTTTTCATAGTGCGCCGCAAGGCGCAATACCAAAAGCCCTTCTTATTACAAAAGACGGTTCTTTCCCATTCACTTATTATCAGTATACCACATCTTGGAAAAAATGCAAGCCCGAACGGAAAAGAGAGCCCGGGCATGGAATCGGATCAGGATTCCTCGCTGTCCCGAAAATCCACATCCACGGCGTCCTGTTTGGATTTTGCATCCTGTGCGGCCTGTTTGACGGCCCGGCTGACGCGCGTGGAGATCCAGAAATCGCTGACGCCATCGTACAGGAGGAACAGACCGATCAGCCGCACCACGGTGGTAAAGGTCTGGAAAGGTGAGAAGATCAAAATGGCTCCCAAAGCCAGCGTCACCAGCCCCAGCAGCAGGGCGGTGGTCCATCTGGCGTACCCGTTTCGCCGCAGCGTCACAGCGTCGCCCAAATCGCTGACACCATGAATCACGATCAAAATTCCGATGATGCGGGGAATGATGACCGCAACCAGCGTGGGACGCGCCATCAGCCACACGCCCACCGCCGAGAGCACGATGCCCAAAACCAGATGGAATCCGGCGTAAAGAGAGCCGTCCCGGTTGGAAAGAAAGACAAAGATGTCCACGATCCCGCACAAAACCAGCACGGCGCCCAACGCGGTGCAAAGCACATTGGTGGAAAGAGCCGGCCAGATCAGCAAAACAATTCCCAACGCGGCATAGAGCGCAGCGCTCACCAGCGCGTTGGCCTTTACCTTTTTCAAAAGATCAACCATGTTGATTCCTCCCGTAGATCCAATTTGAATAAAAGTAGTATACGCTTTTTTGCACCTGATGCAAAGCGTTTTCCAACTCTTCGAATTAGAGAGTGCGAATGTTGTCATAATGACGGAAAAAACGATAAAATTTTGTGTAATAAATATGTATTTTCGGACGAAGAACCATTTTTTCAGGAGACTTATCACTAAAAGTACCAAAGCGCTTCCGCAGAATTCTATACCTGAAGGGGAGGCTGGTGAATTGACATTCCGGTAGGAAAAAGGCTATACTAAAACTGCTGGCAAATGTTCAAAGAATAGAATCTTTTCGTAATTTCCAGCCATTGTGAAACAATTGAACGAGGAGGATCAGACATGAAAGACATCGTAGAGATCCGCTGGCATGGCCGGGGCGGTCAGGGTGCAAAAACGGCGTCCCTGCTGCTGGCGGACGCGGCCTTCAACACGGGTAAGTACGTGCAGGGTTTCCCGGAATACGGCCCCGAGCGCATGGGCGCTCCCATCACCGCATATAACCGGATCAGCTCCGTGCGTAGCACGGTCCATTCCAACATCTATTTCCCGGATTACGTGGTGGTTGTGGACGAGACCTTGATCGCGTCCGTGGACGTGACCGCAGGCTTGAAAGAGACTGGCGCCATCGTCGTCAACTCCAGCAAGACCCCCGACGAGCTCCGTCCCCAGCTGAAGGGCTACAAGGGCAAGGTCTGCACCATCGACGCAGGCAAGATCAGCGAAGAGGAGCTGGGCCGCAACTTCCCCAACACCCCCATGCTGGCTGCTATCGTGAAAGTCTCCGGCGTTGTGCCTGTGGACGATTTTATCAACGACATGGAGGCTTCCTTCAAGCATAAGTTTGCAAGCAAGCCTCAGGTCATCGAGGGCAATATGAAGGCCCTGAAGCGTTCTATGGAGGAGGTAAAGGTAGGATGAGTCATCTGGCTAAGGATATGACGCCCAGCGTCACTTGGAAAGACATTACGCCGGGCTGCAACATTTTTGAGGGCGGCACGTCTGACACCGTGGAAACCGGCGATTGGCGTACCATGAAGCCTGTTCTGGACATGGATAAGTGCAAGCAGTGCCTGCTGTGCGCTCCTGTGTGCCCGGATATGTCCATCCCCGTGGTGGACGGTAAGCGCGGGGAGTTCAACTACTTCTTCTGCAAGGGCTGCGGTATCTGCGCCAACGCGTGTCCCTTCGGGGCCATCACGATGGTCAAGGACGAGAAATAAGGAGGGGACGAGAAAATGGGAATCAGAGAAAGACTTTCCGGCAATGAGGCAATCGCCTTTGCCATGAAGCAGATCAACCCGGACGTGATGGGCGCATTCCCCATCACCCCGTCCACGGAAATTCCGCAGTACTTCTCCACCTATGTGGATAACGGCGAAGTCGACACGGAATTCATCGCAGTGGAGAGCGAGCACTCTGCTATGTCTACCTGCATCGGTGCAGAAGCTGCCGGCTGCCGCGCAATTTCCGCGACGTCCTCCTGCGGCCTTTGCTATATGACCGAGATGCTGTATGTGGCCGCTTCTGACCGCCTGCCCATTACGCTGGCTGTCTCCTGCCGTGCCCTGAGCGGCCCGATCAACATCAACAACGACCATTCCGACGCCATGGGCGTGCGGGACGCCGGCTGGCTGATGCTGTTTGCCGAGACCAACCAGGAAGCTTACGATAACTATCTCCAGGCCATGCGTATCGGCGAGGCTGTGAGCCTGCCCATCATGATCTGCCAGGATGGTTTCATCACCTCTCACGCCATCGAGAACATCGAGTTGGTGGAGACGGAGAAGGTCCGCGAGTTCGTGGGCGAGTACAAGCCCCAGCACTTCCTGCTCAACAAGGACGAGCCCATGGCCGTCGGCGCTTACGCCACTCCCGTGTACTACATGGAAGCCAAGCGTCAGCAGGCTCAGGCCATGATGGACGCCAAGGAAGTCATCAAGAAGGTCGGCGCTGAGTTCGCCGCCATGACCGGCCGTAGCTATGACCTGATCGAAAAGTACGAGATGGACGACGCTGAGGAAGCGCTCATCATCATCGGCTCTTCCGCCGGTACCGCCAAGGAAGCTGTTCAGGCTCTCCGCGCACAGGGCAAGAAGGTTGGTCTTATCAAGATCCGTTCCTTCCGTCCCTTCCCCGCCGAGGAGATCGCCGAGGCTCTCAAGGGTGTCAAGGCCTTCGCTGCCATGGATAAGGACGACAGCTTCAACGCACACTGCGGCCCCATCTACGCAGAAGTCTGCGCTGCTTTGTATGCTCAGGGCATTAACGCCCCCAAGGGCATTGATTACATCTACGGCTTGGGCGGCCGCGACGTGCGTGTGGAGAGCATTGAGCACGTGTTCGCGGAGCTGGAGAAGGTCGCTTCCACTGGTAAGGTGGGCGAGACCTATCGCTACCTGGACGTCCGGGAATAAGGAGGGAGAACCGACATGAGCTACAATCTGAAAGAAGAACTGAAAAAGGAAGACCGTCTCTCCGGCGGTCACAGAATGTGCGCGGGCTGCGGCTCCCCCATTGCCGTCCGCACGGTGCTGCGCGCCCTGAATCCTGAGGACCACGCTGTGGTCTGCTCTGCTACCAGCTGCCTGGAGGTTTCTACCTTCATGTATCCGTACACTTCTTGGAAGGACAGCTTTATCCACAACGCGTTTGAAAACGCCGGCGCAACCATCTCCGGTGTGGAGACGGCTTACAACGCCATGAAGAAGCGCGGCAAGATCGACGAGACTTGGAAGTTCATCGCCTTCGGCGGTGACGGCGGTACCTATGATATCGGTTTCCAGTCCCTCTCCGGCGCCATGGAGCGCGGCCATGACATGGTGTATGTTTGCTACGATAACGAAGCTTACATGAACACCGGCATTCAGCGTTCCTCTTCTACCCCTCACTTTGCTGATACCACCACGACCCCTGCCGGCCGTGTGGTCCCCGGCAAGATGCAGCAGAAGAAGAACCTGACCAAGATCATGGTGGCTCACGGCGTGCCCTATGTTGCACAGACCACCTTTATCGGCAACATGAAGGACATCTCTGAGAAAGCTCACAAGGCAATCTACACCCCCGGCGCTGCCTTCATGAACATCATGGCTCCCTGTCCCCGTGGCTGGCGTTATCCCGGCGAGAAGATGCTGGAAGTCACCAAGGCTGCTGTGGAGACCTGCGTGTGGCCTCTGTACGAAGTGGTCGAGGGCAAGTACATCCTCAGCTACAAGCCGAAGGAGAAGCTGCCTGTCGAGCATTACCTGAAGATGCAGGGCCGTTTTGCCCACATGTTCAAGCCCGGCAACGAGTGGATGGTCGAAGAAGTCCAGAAGGAAGTCGACAAGAACTGGGAAGAGCTGCTGAAGCTCTGCGACATGTAAGAATCTTTCTAAAAGGCCCGTCCCCCTGTGGGACGGGCCTTTTTGTTCCCGTTTTCCAAGAAAAGAAGACCGCCCCATGGGGGCGGTCTTCTTTTTGAATCCGGAATTACTTCTGAGCAGCCAAAGCCTTTTGCAGCCAGTCCTTGCCATCCACAAACCGGGAGACGATGTAGGAGACCACATAGTCGCCGGAGGAGTTAATCATGGTAGCGGGGGGATCGACCAGATTGCCAATGGCCACAAGGATGGGGAAGGCGATCTCGATATTGGCGGGGAAGAAAATGGAGCAGATGATATACTCACCGATGTAGCCGCCGCCGGGAACGCCGCTCATGCCCACGGAGGAAAGAACGGCAACCAGAATCACGGGAATCAGCATGCTCCAGTGCATTTCCTGACCCATGACGCCCAGCACGAAGGCAATTTTCAGCACGCAGCTAAAGCAGGAACCGTCCATGTGCATGGTGGCGCCCAGAGGGCAGACCATTTCAGCCACTTCAGCGTTGATGCCGGTGTCCTTTGCCTCATCGAGGTTGGTGGGGATAGTTGCAACAGAAGAGCAGGTGCCCAGCGATACGATGGCGGGGCGGGCAATGTGCTGGAACATGGTCTTGACAGCGCCCTTGCCGCCGCCGAACCAAGCAAACAGCGGGAAGGCGGTAAAGATATAGATGAAGCACAGGGGATAGTAGACCAACAGCGCGCGACCGTAGTTGCCCACCACCTGCGGGCCATAGGTGGCCACCAGATCGGCAAAAATGGCGAAGAACGCGATGGGCGCGTAGTAGGTGATGATCTGCACGAACTTCATCATCACATCGGAGAGCGCGCTGAGCCACTTGCCGATGATGCTGTCGGGTCCACCGGCCAGATTGGTGGCAAAACCGAAGAGAATGGAAAAGACGATCAGCGGCAGCATGGCCCGGCGAGAGAGAAGCCCCACAAAGTCACTGGCGGTGAAGAAGTTGACGATCATCTCGGAGAGAGTGGCGTATTCGCCAAGAGCTTCGCTGGGGAGATCCATCCACGGGGACAACACGGGGGGGATCAGCTTCATCAGTACAAACATGATAAGAGCTGCGATGGCGCCGGTGACGACAAAGACCGCCACGGTGGTGCCCATGATCTTGCCGGCCCGCTTGAGGCTCTTCATATTGGCCACGGAGCCGGCGATGGATGCAAACACCAGCGGGACTACCACGCAGAACATCAAGTTGATGAACACGGTGCCCAGCGGCTTGATAATAGATGCGCCCTGATTCACGACATTGCCGTCGGCGTCCAGAACATTGGGGAATTGCCAGCCAATGATGCAGCCCAGCACCATGGCGCCGAGCATGATGGCCAAAAAAGCATAGTTTTTGGCGATTGATTTCTTTTCCATCAGAAAAAACTCCTCCTTAAATCAACACAACGGTGGGGGGTTATTTTGCAAGACAGAGATCCTCGTCTGTGACCTCGCCTTTTGCAACGATGTTGGTCGGCCCTGTGAGATACAGCGCGGTTATACGGGAGCCGGTTCGCTGTGCATCGATCACCAGCTCGCCGCCTGTCATGCCGACGCGCACCTGCTGGCCGCTGACCTTGCCTTCCAAGGTGAGAACGGTTACCAAAGAGCCGGTCCCGGTGCCGCAGGCATAGGTAAAGTCCTCCACGCCGCGCTCAAAGGTCCGCTCATACAAAACGTCTTCTCCAATCAGCTCGTAAAAATTCACATTGGCGCCTTTTGGGAACGCGGGATGATGGCGGATGGCCCGCCCCAGCTCCCGCAGCTCGTTTTCATCTGCGTTTTTCAAATCATGATAGGGAACCACGGCGTGCGGGATTCCGGGATTGCCTAGCTCCACGTAGGAGCAGGGGTAGGAAACGCCGTCCACTTCAATGGGAAAGTCCAACAGTACCGTGGTGGGATCGTTGAGCCGAATGCGGTAGAGCCGCTGATCGATCCGTTGCCCGGTGATCGTGCCAGCCAGTGTCTCGACCCGCTGCACATCTTCGGCAAGACCGACTTCGTAGCCGTACCGGCAAATGCACCGGGCGCCGTTTCCGCACATTTCGCCGATGCTGCCGTCAGAGTTGTAGAACCGCATTTTGTAATCGCCGTCCTCGGTGGGGGCGTCTACCACCATCAAACCGTCCGCGCCGATGGACAGATGGCGCTCGCAGAGTGTCCGGGCAATCTGGGGCAGGAGCTCTACAGGCAGATGCTCCTTCAAATTGTTCAGGACCACAAAGTCGTTCCCGGCTCCATTCATTTTCCAAAATTCCAAAAGCCGTCCCTCCTTTTACTTTGAATGTATTATAACAGCACTGAACGAGAGAACACAATGGATATCGTGCTAAAAAACATGCAAATCCTGCGAATGCATCGACCCGATTGGTTTTATTTGCAGAAATCCTGTCGATATGATATGCTGAACTGGAAAGCGGGGGAGCGCAGATGGGAAAAAAGAATGTCAGAAACACCAAGGGCCGGATCATTGCCGCAGCGTGGAAGCTCTTTTACGAACAGGGCTACGAAAATACCACCGTGGAGGATATCGTCTATGAGTCCGAGACGTCCAAGGGGTCGTTCTACCATTATTTTGATGGGAAGGACGCACTTTTGGGGACATTGGCCAATGTGTTTGATGAAAAATATGAGGCGCTCAACCCAACCATGCCACCTTCCATGGATGCGGTGGAAAAACTGATCTATTTAAATCATGAACTGTTTGTCATGATCGACGAGAGTGTCTCGTTGGAGCTACTCACTCGGTTGCTGTCTACGCAGTTGCTGGCCCGAGGCGAAAAACACCTGCTGGACCGGAACCGATACTATTTTAAGTTGCTGCGTCAAATCGTGACAGAGGGGCAGAAGCAGTGCCAGCTTCGAGACGACTGCACCGCAAACGATATCGTCAAGGCGTACGCCCTGTGGGAACGTGCTTTGCTCTATGATTGGTGCCTGTGCGGGGGTGAATATTCTCTGGTGGCCTACACGGACAGAGTGACGCCGACGTTTTTAAAGGGATATCGGAAAAATTCTGAAAATTGACTGATGGAATTCCTAAAAAACGTCTTGTGAAAAAGCGTGATATACAAATGAAAATCAGAAATAAGATTGAACGCCGTATAGAATGCATTCTATACGGCGTTCTGTATTTCGTTCTTGTTCAATTTGTGTTAAGATAGGGCTCATTGAGAGAAAAGGAGAACAAGAATGAATCATTCGCAAATTTCAATTATGGCCGTGATCGTGGTGTATTTATGCTTTGTCATTTTCACGGGCATCATGATTGGCCGCCGCAGCAAAAAAAGCGCAGAGGGTTTCTATCTGGGTGGACGCGGTATGGGGCCACTGGTAACGGCGATGAGCGCGGAAGCCTCTGATATGAGCAGTTGGCTGCTGATGGGACTTCCCGGCGTGGCGTATCTTTCCGGCGTGGCGGATGCTGGCTGGACAGCCATCGGCCTGGGTCTAGGGACCTATTTGAATTTTCTGCTGGTCGCAAAGAAGATCCGCCGGTACAGCGTGCGGTTGGACGCAATCACCATTCCGTCTTTTATTTCCAAGCGCTATCAGGAAAAAACGCCGATCATCATGTGCATTGCCTCGCTGGTGATCCTCATTTTCTTTGTCCCGTATGTTGCCTCCGGCCTTTCTGCCATCGGTAAGCTCTTCAACAGCCTGCTGGGTTGGGATTATATGATGGCCGTGGTGATTGGCGCCGTGGTTATTATCAGCTATACCTCCGTGGGCGGATTCAGCGCGGTGGCGACCATGGACCTGATCCAGTCCATCATCATGACCTGCGCGCTGCTGATTATCACGGGCTTTGGCATTTATCAGGCTGGCGGTCTGGAAACTGTGGCGAACAACGCCCGGGAACTGGCGGGCTATCTCAGCCTTACGCATGTGCACAATCCTGCCACCGGCGCTGCGGAGCCCTATGGCTTTTTGCGGATTCTCTCCACGGTGGCGTGGGGACTTGGCTATTTTGGAATGCCCCATATTCTGGTGCGCTTCATGGCGATCCGGAATGAGGATGAGCTGACGCTTTCTCGCCGGATCGCGTCTGTGTGGGTTACGATTTCCATGGCGGTTGCCATTTGCATCGGCATGATCGGATACAGCGTTTCCATGGCGGGTCGGATTCCCACCTTGGAGGGGAGCGCTTCCGAGACGGTCATTGTAAACATTGCGAATCTGCTCTCTTCTTACGGAATTCTTCCGGCAATTGTCGCGGGACTTATTTTGGCGGGAATTCTTGCCGCAACCATGTCCACGGCGGATTCCCAGCTCCTCGCCGCTGCGTCCGCCTTTTCTGAAAACCTGCTGGGCGACGTCTTTGGCATGAAGCTCAGCAATAAGCAGACCATGTGGGTGGCCAAGGGAACGGTCATTGTCATTGCAGTGATTGCCGTCTTTTTGGCGCGGGACCCCAGCAACTCGGTGTTCCGGGTGGTGTCCTTTGCATGGGCTGGTTTTGGCGCGGCATTTGGCCCGGTCATCCTGTTCGCACTGTTTTGGAAGCGCTCCAATAAGTGGGGCGCTCTGGCCGGAATGGTCGCGGGCGGCGTGATGGTCTTCGTGTGGAAATATGCGATTGCACCCATGGGCGGCATCTGGGGAATTTATGAGCTGCTGCCCGCTTTCGTGATCTCCTCCATTGCGATCGTGGTGGTGAGCCTTGCCACGCAAGCGCCCGGACAGGAGATCGAAGAGATTTTTGAAGAGGTCAAAACCCGCTGAGCGGAAAATGCTCAAACATGCGGCTGCGTCTATGCGCGGCCGCATGTTTTATTTGGAACATGATGGGAAAGAGAATTTGCATTCCTATTGAGGGCGCGGTGGGGCCCGCTAAAGAAAAGGAAAACGCCCCGGGCAAAAGCCCGGGGCGACCTTGGTTCGCTTATGAAAGATCAGCAGCAGGGAGCGGGATTGCAGCCGCAGCCGTTGTTGCAGCCACAGCTATTGCCGCAGCCGCCCCAACTGCCATTGCCACAGCAGCACCAAATGATGATCAGCAGGATGATGATCCAGCAGCAGTTGCCGCCGCCAAAACCGTTATTGCACATACCGGAACCTCCTATGAAAACGTAGACCGACCGGATCGGTCTCAATCCATAGTATGCGGATGCGAGGTCGGGGTGACAGAAATTATTTGCGCGGTCCGGTGACGAGGGAGGCGGCCTTTTCCGCTTCGGCCTCTGTGAAGATTTTCTTGGAAAGCAGCATGTGACGCAGCGTCCCGCTGCCGTCGGACATTCCGGCATCCAGCGCGTAATAGGAGACGTACGCCAGATCTGCCCGCAGAAATTGTGCCCCTTGCAAAGATTGCACCTCTCCACCGGTGAGGACGCTGCTTTCCATAGCCCGCGTCAGCGTGCTAGAAAGATCGGTGTTGGCCGTGGAGCTGTATCCCAGCGCACGGAGCATAAATTCCACGTATTGGTTCGCGGTGATGGCCTGCCCCGGGCGGAAAGTGGTGGCGGTATAGCCGTTGCTGTATCCTTTGGATACCGCATAGCCCACATATTGCGCTGCCTGAGAGCCGGGGGCAATGTCACGGAAGGGCGTCTCCCCGGAATAGGCCAGAGCGGCACTCTCTTCGCCCAAGACGCGGATAAACATGATCAGCGCCTGAAGGCGCGTGGGGGCGAGCTCCAGATCAAAGCCCTGTCCATAGCCGGTAAAGCTGCCCTGAAAAAGATGGAGCGTTTTGAGCGCGCTTGCCATGGCGTTATAATCCGTAGCATCGGAACGCGCAAATGCATAGCTACCCTGATAGTCGATTACAGCAGTCTTTGAGGTGACTGAAAAAAGGGCCTGCGTCTCCTCCGCCACCAGATAGCGGTGGTTGGGGAGCAGAGATGAGCCGCTGGAGATGGCGCTTCCTGTGGAGACGTCAATCACGGCCCCACTGGGAAAAGTGACCTGCATCTCACCAGCGAGAAGCATCGCGCCGGTCCCGGTGGAAGCAATCAGGACGTCCTGCGCTTTGAGACGCTGTTCCTCCCAGTTGACAGCCACAGCGCT